>JACRCO010000036.1 GCA_016218975.1 Deltaproteobacteria bacterium | reverse complement strand
TTCCTGTCCGGTCGGAATCGGTCCGCCTCGGCAAGCTGTCGGCGCCGTCCCTGGCGCCTTTTCCTCGCTTATCGCTCGGCGCTTGCCTCGGAGCTCGAACCACAGTATGTATTCCACACGTTGGTTCTCGCTCCATGGCCGTGCTGCGGCTTTACGCTCCTCGCTCGCTGCCAGGGATGGCGAGAGCAAGCTGAGTCGCAGGCGAGGAGTCCATGGACGGACGGCCGCTCCTGCGCATCCATGCGCCCGCGGCACGCTGCCGTCCATGGCAGCGACGAGCCGTAGCCGCGGGGAGAACATCCAACTCCGGCAGGGACCCGGCCCCATCGTGCGCTGAAAGCTCGTTGCCTTAATTAAGAAGCGCGGCATTTAGTGTCCCTTGGCGCCGTGGACGAAGAAGAGGGGCTCGCCGTCGATCTTGAAGCCGGCGATGATCCGCCGCCCCTCCTCGCCGGTCACGTACTCGATGAGCTTCATCGACAGGTCATACTTCGCGTGCTTGTGCCGGGCGGGGTTCACGGCGATTATGCCGTACGGATTCCAAAGCCCCTTGTCTCCCTCCCGCACGACGACGAGGTCGGTTTTCTTCTTGTACGCTATGTAGGTCCCGCGGTCGGCAAGGGTGTAGCCGCGCACCTGGCCGGCAATCTGGATCACCTCGCCCATACCCTGGCCCGCGGCCATGTACCATTTCCCTTTCGGCACGATACCGGCGGACTGCCAGATCTCCTTCTCCTTCTGATGCGTTCCGGACTCGTCGCCCCTCGATACAAAGCGGGCCTGCGCCGCGGCGATCCGGGAGAACGCCTCGACCGCGGTACCCGTTTTCCGTGTTCCCGCAGGATCATCCGCCGGGCCCAGTATCACGAAATCGTTGTACATGACGTCCCTCCGGTTCACCCCGAACCCGTCGGCGACGAACTTGTCCTCGAGCTTCCTCGCATGAACGAATACCACATCCACGTCCCCGGTCTCCCCCAGCTTGAGCGATTTGCCCGTCCCCACCGCGATCACATCGATCTTGCACCCGTATTTTTTCTCGAAGGGGGGAAGGAGTACCGCGAGGAGCCCGGAGTTCTCCGTGGAAGTGGTTGTGGACATGCGCAGCCGATCCTGCGCGAATGCCGGAGCGGGATGATTCACATCCGCCGCAAGTATTAAAAGGAAAGCGAACGAAAAAAGAAACGACATCGGGCAGCGGAACCTCTCCGCCCCCGGCCTGGTCATCCGCTCACCCCCAGGATGACGCTTGACGCCTTGACGACGGCGCATACGTGGTCGCCGTGTTTCAGTGCAAGTTTCTTCGCGCTTTCCCGGGTTATGATAGAGGTCAGAATATTTCCTCCCGAAAGTTTTACGGTCACTTCCTCGTTCACCGGCCCTTCCGCGAGCGTCTCCACGGTGCCGCACAGCAGGTTCCGGGCGCTGATCTTCGCTTCGTGGAGATCTTTTCCCAGCAGGACCGAACTCGCCTTGATGATGCCGTACGCATCCGCCCCCTTCCGGAGCCCCAGGCTTTCCGCGCTCTCCTTCGTGATGACCGCGACTACCGTGTCGCCTCCCTTGAGCGACAGCGTCACCTCCGTGCTTACAGCACCTTTTTTTATGCCGGCTACCTTTCCCAAAAAAGTGTTCCTCGCGCTCACTCTCACGGCGATCCTCCGTAAAAACCGGTAAAAGGTTTCCACATCCCCGATCTTCTCCGAAAGCCCACCCAGAAACCTCTCGTGTTCCTTTTGAAGGACACGGTATCTTCGGACGACGTCCTTGCCCTCCTCCGTGAGGACCGTGCCTCCCCCTCCCTTGCCTCCCGTCATCCGCCGGACGAGCGGTTTTTCCGAGAGGTTGTTGACGGCGCTTACGATATCCCATGCGGTTTTATAGCTTATCCCCGCCGCCCGGGCCGCCTTCGTGATCGAACCGCATTCCCCGATTTTTTCCAGCAGCCCTATACGGTCGCTGCCCAGGAGGACGTCGTCCCCCTTTCCGAGCCAGACCGTCCCGGATACTTCCAGCGGATATTTTGTACGGCTCACCGGTTGCCTTGGCCCGCATTCGGTGAGAAATGCGGACTATCCTCCTTTTTAGAAAACGACCTGTGCCTGCACGCGGACCTGCTTATTGTCGGTGCTCGTGTTCAAGGAAACCTGCTTGTGGATGTTACTATAATCCGCCTGCAGCTTCAGGTTATGTCCGAAGAAATAATAGGAGACAGCTCCCTGGGTCTCCGCCTGGATGTCGTTCGATCTGGAGCGGTTGGGATCCACGTACGAATACCTCGCCGCCGCCTCAAGCCGTTTCGGAATCAGGAAGTACCCCGCCTGCGCATACATCCCACGGGCGCGGAGAGTTTTTCCCGACGTCTTCCCCTCCGCGCGTCCTTCGAGGTACTCCGCCTGGAACGAAAAACCGTTCCATAAGAAAGCCGCATCTCCGCCGAATTGATCGATGTCGACTTTCTCGGTGTTGTCGAAAGTCGAGGCTCCATTTCCGAGCCAGCCTGCCGCCGCAGCGTAGTTCGGCGTGACGCTCTCGAAGACAGTCGTTGCCGACCTTTTAAGCGTGTTGCGGAAATAGTTCGCTCCGACCGAAAGGAGCGGTTTTTCGTGATGCCCGACATCCGTTTCGCTGTAAGGCGCTTCCCCCAGCGGGCTGGCAACCAGTCGCGCCGCGAAGGCGTTGTTGTTCGTCGTTCGGGTTGCGCTCTGTCCCGCCCCCCCGAAGATACCCGCGTTGTATGCGAACATCCCCCGGCCGATCTTTCCCGAGGCCATCGCGCCTATATCGTAGTTCGGCTTGAACGCATCCACGGCATTGGACCGGTCGACGAACTGGAGCGCCGAAGCCGAATTGAGCGCCTGCCGTGAAAACGGGACCTTGAACTGCCCGGCCTGGAGCGCAAAAGCGTCCGAGAACCCGTATTTAAGGTAGGCGTAATCGAGAAGCTTCGCGTTCCCGCTGTTTTCGAGCGCGATCTGGATCTTGTACGTTAAATCCTTGCTGTAGGCGTACCCTCCCACCGACAATTTCGCCCAGCGTATTTTCCATTCGCTCGCGTCTTGAGCCGAACCGCTCACCGCCTCCGCGTCGGTATATGAATAACGGGGCTGTATGCGGCCGCCGACGGACAACTGGAATTTCTCATCCGGAGAAGTAAACGTAAACCCTTTCCCGAGCTTGTAGTCCACGGGCTTCGAACGTGTCGCCTCCTTGTAATCGGCCTCCGTGATCACTCCCTTCTCTTTAAGGATCTCCTCGATAGTCCTTGCACCCGCCGTCCCGGCGGCAAACAATACGGCAAAAGCGATTGCGGCGACGATTCTCCGGACCAATTCCATCCCTCCTTCGATTCGGCGATTTACCCGCAATCCCGCAGGGCCCACGCTTCGGCGAAGGATGCGGGCCCGCGGCAATCCCGTGCAGGATATAGGGCGGATTCGTTATATAGTATGTTATATAACGATATAGTCAAGAACGAGAATAAAACGCATGTTTTTTAAGTTTTATTTGCTATTCGATCATAATATGCGGAAAATGCAGCTAAATATGGCTCAACCAATAACCCCTATTATTTGTTGGAGTTTTTTTTATTGAAATTTATAAAACGATTTTATAATATCTCTTCGCACCTTCGATTCCACACCCCGCGATATTCAATCTCCAGGCAGGTGCCCTGACAACAGAACCGAAGCATTTTTACGTTCTCACGACGGTTTTATTACCGATAAACACGCCGCAAGAACCAAGGAGGTGCAACGCATGGCGATTTCCAGGAGGGAATTGTTCAAGCTCTCCGGAGCCGGGCTGGCCGCCGGGGTGTTCGGCCTGTCCCTCGAGCCGGTCGAAGCGAAGGCCCAGGACCTTCAGATCCGGTACGCGAAGGAGTCGACGAGCATCTGCCCCTACTGCTCCGTCGGCTGCGGGATGATCCTGCACACCCTGAACGGAAACTTGATCAACGTGGAGGGGGACCCCGACCACCCCATCAACGAGGGGTCGCTCTGCCCGAAGGGTTCCGCCGTAATCCAGCTGCGCGACAACGCCACCCGGGTGACGAAGCCGCGTTACCGGGCCCCGGGCGAGAAGGAATGGAAAGAGGTCGACTGGGACTGGGCGCTCGACGAGATAGCCAAGCGCACGAAAAAAACCCGGGACGCCACCTTCCAGGCCAAATCCAGGATCAAGGTCAAGGAGAAGGTGGGCGACAAGGAAGTGGAGAAGGAAATCGAGGCGGTCGTGAACCGGACGATGGGGATCGCCCACGTCGGCAGCGCCGCCCTGGACAACGAGGAGTGCTATCTCCTCCAGAAGATGATGAGGGGGTTGGGCCTGGTCGCCATAGAACACCAGGCGCGAATATGACACAGCGCCACTGTAGCGGCTCTGGCAGAGTCGTTCGGACGCGGCGCGATGACGAATCACTGGGTAGACGTAAAGAACGCTGACGTAGTGCTCATCATGGGGGCCAACCCCGCGGAGAACCACCCGGTCGCCTTCCGGTGGATCATGAAGGCCAAGGATGCGGGCGGCAAGATCATCGTCGTTGACCCCCGCTTCACCCGGAGTGCATCGAAGGCCGACATATACGCGCCACTCCGCTCTGGGACCGACATAGCCTTCCTCGGCGGGATGATCAACTACATCCTTCAGAACAAGCTCTACATGGAGCTTCCCGTCAAGAAGTACACCAACGCGAGCTACGTGGTCGGCACGGATTTCAAGGGCCCCGGGGAGCTCGCCGGCCTCTTCTCGGGTTACGACACAAAGAAGCGGGCCTACGACAACAAGAAGTGGGGTTTCCTCAAGGACAAGGACGACAAGATCGTAAAGGACGAATCCCTGACGAATCCCCGTTGCGTGTTCCAGCTCATGAAGAAGCACTACTCCCGGTACACGCCGGATATGGTTTCGAACATAACCGGTACGCCGAAGGAAACGCTCCTCAAGGTCTACGAAGCATACGCCTCAACCGGCAAGCCGGACCGGGCCGGGACTTCCCTGTACGCGATGGGATGGACCCAGCACACCGTGGGGACGCAGAATATCCGCGCGATGTCGATCATCCAGCTCCTGCTGGGCAACATGGGCGTTGCCGGCGGCGGCGTGAACGCCATGCGCGGGGAGTCCAACGTCCAGGGCTCCACCGACCACGGCGTTCTCTTCCACATCCTCCCCGGCTACATGCCGGTGCCGTCCGCGGACATCAAGGACCTGAACGCATACATCGAGAAATACACTCCGAAAACGAAAGACCCGATGAGCGCCAACTGGTGGGGGAACCGGAACAAGTACATCGTCTCCTACCTCAAGGCGATATACGGGGCGAAGGCGACGAAGCAGAACGACTTCGGATACCACTGGCTGCCGAAGACCGACCCCGGAATGAACCTGTCGTGGATCATGCTCTTCGACAACATGGCCCGCGGGAAATTCAAGGGGTTCTTCGCATGGGGCCAGAACCCAGCCTGCTCCGGCACCAACGCGGGGAAGGTTCGTAAGGCGCTCGGAAATCTCGAGTGGATGGTGGCCGTCAACCTCTTCGACAACGAGACGGCGTCGTTCTGGAAGGGGCCGGGCGTCGACCCGTCGAAGATCAAAACGGAAGTTTTCTTCCTGCCGGCCGCCGCGTCGTTCGAGAAGGAAGGGAGCATCACGAATTCTTCACGAATGGCGCAGTGGCGAGTCCCTGCGGTGAAGCCGCTCGGGCAGTCCCGACCCGATGCCGAGATCATGAACGACCTCTTCTACCGGATCAAGGGGCTCTACGCCAAGGAGAAAGGGGCATTCCCCGATCCGCTGATGAACCTTGCCTGGGGATACGGCTTCAAGCGGGCCGACGGAACCGTCAAGACGGTGGACATTCACGCCGTGGCAAAGGAGATCAACGGGTACTTTGTAGCCGACGTGCCGAACAAGCCGAAGCCGGGGCAGAAGCCGCCCAAGGAGAAGCTCCTCGGAAAGAAGGGGGAACTGGTGCCCGGTTTCGCCGCGCTCCAGCCCGACGGCACCACCTCCTGCGGCTCCTGGATCTACTGCCAGAGCTACAACGAGAAGGGAAACATGATGGCGCGGCGGGGGAAGAAGGACCCCACAGGCCTGGGACTTTTCAACGAGTGGGCGTGGGCTTGGCCGGTCAACCGCCGGATCATATACAACCGCGCTTCCGTCGACCTCGACGGCAAGCCGTTCAACCCGAAGAAGGCGGTCATCTACTGGAACCCGGCCGCACCGCTGCCGGACGGCAAGTTCGGCGCATGGGCGGGGGACGTTCCGGACGGGCCGTGGCCCCCGATGGGCAACGAGAAGGAAGGGAAGAAGCCGTACATCATGCGGGCCGACGGCGTCGCTGCGCTCTTCGGGCCGGGCCTGAAGGACGGCCCCTTCCCAGAGCATTACGAGCCGCTGGAATGCCCGGTCGCGGAAAACCCGCTTTCCAAACAGCGGGTGAATCCCGCCGCGAAGATATTCTCGAGCGACGGGATGCCCGAAGACGCATACGCCTCGAACGACAAGCGTTTCCCGTACGTGGCCACTACCTACAGGGTCACGGAACATTGGCAGACCGGGGTCCTGTCCCGGAACGTCCCATGGCTGCTCGAGCTTCAGCCCAGGCAGTTCGTCGAGCTCTCCCAGGAACTGGCCAAGGAGAAGAACATCAGGAACGGCGATCTGCTGGAGGTTTCCTCCGTGAGGGGGAAGATCGATGCCGTCGCCGTGGTCACCCCGCGCTTCAAGCCGTTCAAGGTGGCAAATTCCATCGTCCACCAGGTCGGCATGCCCTGGTGCTTCGGGTGGTGCACGCCGGCCGTAGGGGACTCGGCGAACCTGCTTACCCCGACGGTCGGGGACGCCAACACCATGATCCCGGAAACGAAGGCGTTCATGGTCAATATCAAGAGCAAGGGGTGAGATAGCCATGGCCGAATCGAGAATGGGATTTCTGGTCGATACGTCGCGCTGCATAGGCTGCCGCTCCTGCCAGGTGGCTTGCAAGCAGTGGAACAAGCTCGATCCCGACAAAACCGTGAACCAGGGGACCTACGAGAACCCCCGCGACCTGACACCCAACCTTTATAACCGGATCCGGTTCGTCGAGAAGTCCGACGGCGGAAACGTGAAATGGCTCTTCCTGAACGAAAGGTGCATGCACTGCGGAGACGCCGGGTGCCTGAAGGTTTGTCCTTCGCCGGGCGCCCTCTACCGCACCCGGGAAGGGTTCGTCGCCTTCAATGCGGAGAAGTGCATTTCCTGCAAGTATTGCGTTTCGGCCTGCCCCTTCGGGGCTCCGCGCTACGGCACCGGCGAGAAGGTCTCCAAGTGCCACCTCTGCTCCGACCGGATCGGGGCGGGGATGTTCCCCGCCTGCGCGAAGGCATGCCCGACGCAGGCGCTTCAGTACGGCCCGAGAAGCGGGCTCGTCGCCAAGGCGAAGGCGTCGAAGAAGACCGTTTACGGAGAGGCGGACCTCTCCGGCCTGGGCGTGCTTTACCTGCTGGACGACAAGCCTGAAAGCTACGGCCTTGCGGCCAACCCCTCCATTCCCACGGCCGTCTTCCTGTGGAAGGACGTACTCAAACCCCTTGGGCTCATCGGATTCTGGGGCAGCATCATCGGCGTGCTGACGCACTACGTCACCTTCGGACCCAGAAAACTGGAGGAGGAGAATTCGGAGAAGGGAGGAGGCGCCAATGGGTAAATCCATAGAAAGGTTCAACGCGAGGGAAAGGATCCTCCACTGGTTCGTGATGGTGTCGTTCTTCATGCTGGTGTTTTCGGGACTGGGACTTTACTCCAGGATTTTTCACGGATATTTCGACCTCTTCGGCGGGGGGGAAGCCGCCATCTTCGTCCATAAATACACGGGGGTCGTCTTCTTCGTAAGTTCCGTCCTGCTCTTCTTCAACCATTTCAAGGAAATGAATTTTTTCGACGAGGACGACCGGCGATGGTTCAAACTGCTGGGAGGATACCTCGACCGGGACCCGGAACACATAAACAGCGGCAAGTTCAACGCCGGGCAAAAAGCTTACGGGCTGTTCATGGGGATAGCGACGATCATTCTCGGCGTCACCGGATTCATCAACTGGTTCCCCGGGTCGTTCCCGATCGGCATCGTCCAGATCTCACTATTGATACACGGACTTCTTTTCATCCTCTTCATCATGTTCGTGATCGTCCATGCCTACCTGACCACCATCGGAAACCCGGGCACGCTCGAAAGCATGATCTACGGGAACGTCCGAAAAATCTGGGCGAAAACCCACCATCCGAAATGGTATAAGGAGATATCGGGCCAGTAAAAATTCGAACCGACACGAAAGAATGCCGCAGACCGCCAGAAAACGCGAACACCTCGATCGCACGGTACGGGAAAAGCCGGAGTACCGTGAGATCCTTTCTCTGTTCCAGGGCCTTTTCGCATACATAGACGGGAGGGAAGGGGAGACCGGCATCTCCTTTTCCCTCCCCGATCGTTTCGAAGCCGAGAGAATCGAAGGCGGCCTCCCCCTTCTCGCCCCGGAGAGCCTTTCCATCGATCGGGAAAGGGCGGCGTCGTTCCTCGACGGCATCGTGGGAGTCATGCGCGGGGTGAATCGCGATCCCCTCGGAGGTGAAGAGCTCGACCGGATCGGGCAGGCGCTCAAGGAAAACTCCCTTGACCTCGCGCCCCTCCTTTCCGCCTGTCTTCAACGGGAAAGGAAATGCGTAGAGGAGGCCTCCGCCGCGATTTCCGTCCGCCCGCCGCTTTTGACGTTCATACTGGAAGTTTCCCTTAAAACCGCGCTTTCGGTGGCCGCGGAATCGGTCGATCCGAAGGCTGTGGAAGGCTGGAAGGAAGGATATTGCCCGGTCTGCGGATCGCGGGCGGGTATGGACGAACTGGCAGGGGAAGAAGGAAAGCGGCTTCTCTCCTGCTCCGCCTGCTCCTTCCGGTGGGCCTTTCCAAGGCTTAAATGCCCCTTTTGCGGGAACCAGGATCCGGAGAGCCTGTCCTACTTCGTCGCCGGAGACGAGCCTGTCCGCGTGGGCGTCTGCCGCAAGTGCACCCGGTATATAAAGACAAGGGATTCCCGCAAGGGAAACGGAGACGTACCGCTGGAAGCGGAAGATCTTTCTACGCTTCACCTGGATCTGCTGGCGGGCAAGGAAGGCTTCGAGAAGGGCCGATGAGCGAAAAGGAAAAGGAAGAAACGGAAACGCCTCTTCCCGTACTGCGATACGACGGGCGGCGGCTTTCCGGAACCGACCACTTTCCCGTCAGGGAATTCCCTATCGCGCTTACCGTCAACGGAATCGAACTCGCCACGCTCATCGCTTCTCCACACGATCTTGTTTACCTTGTGGCAGGGTTCCTGCGTATGCAGGGGCTGGTGAAAAGGGCCGACGACCTGCTCGCGCTCAGCGTATGCGGGGACTTCGGCGCGGCCACAGTCCGGATTCGCGGCGAGGTGCCCTCGAGGCTCACCCCGACGCTCACTTCCGGCTGCGGCGCGGGGATCTCGTTCAAACTCCAGCAACCGCTGCCGCGAAATGACCGCGCTGCCGCAAAAGAAGAGCGGATCTATTCCCCGGCCGACGTCTTCACCATGATGAACGAACTCGCCAGGCGCGCGGAGAACTACAGGAGCCATGGAGGGATCCACTCCGCCGCAGTCGGGGACGGCCGTACCGTCCTTTTGCACGCGGAGGACATAGGACGCCACAACACGCTGGACCGGATCGCAGGCGAGGCGCTGCTGAAGAACATCGATCTGTCCGGGATGATCCTCGTGACCTCCGGCAGGATCTCGTCCGAACTGGTATCGAAGGCGGTCTCCCTGGGAATCGTCCTTATCGCCTCGCGCACCTCCCCGACCGACCTCGCGGTCCGGTTGGCACGGGAGCACGGGATCGCCCTTATCGGTTACGCGCGGGGGGGAAAGTTCAACCTTTATGCCGGCCCGGAACGGCTCGCCTTTCCGCCCGAGGAAGTGCGGATCGACGGCGTCACCGGCGTCATACTTGCCGGAGGCGCATCCAGCCGCATGGGGAGCAACAAGGCTCTCCTTCCCTACCAGGGAGGAAGGTTCGTCGAGGCGATCCACCGGCAGATGGCCTCCCTCTTCCGTAACGTCCTGATCGTCACCAACACTCCGCAGCTCTTCGATTTCCTTCCCTGCCCGAAAGTGAAGGACCTGATCCCGGGGATGGGAGCGTTGTCGGGGATCCACTCGGGACTCTTCCACAGCCAGGACCCGCGCGTATTCGTCGCCGCCTGCGACATGCCGAACCTCAACCCCGGCCTGATCCGCCACCTGGCCTCTCTTGCGGATGAAAACGACGTGGTCGTCCCCGAGGGGACGAAAGGGCTCGAGCCGCTGCACGCCGTGTACGGGAAAAGCGCGCTTCCGGCCATCGAGGATGCCCTCCACGCGGGAAAAGGAAGGGTCGTTTCCTTTTTCGACAAGGTGAAAGTCCGGAAGGTCTCCGCAGGGGAGGTTTCCAGGCTCGACCCCGACTTCCGTTCCTTCCGGAACATCAATACCCCGGAGGAGTACTTCCGTTTCCGCGAAGAGGGGAAGCCGGCGCAATCCGCGGAACACGGGAAGCCGCACACGGGGAAAGACGGAGGTTGAACCCCGGGGCCTGCGCCTCCCATCGAAATGAGGAAGCAGGAGGACTATTTGCGTCGGTGCCGGTTCCCATTCCTCGCGATCCTCTCAGCGGCCGTCATTCTTCACGCCGTTGCGTCCCCGTCCGCCGCGGAAACTCGTTTCGACGTTCCCGTGGGCGATTCGCAGGCGGTAGGTCCCGCGAACGCCCCCGTCACGCTGATCGAGTTCGTCGATTACCAGTGACCGCACTGCAAGGCGGCCGGTCCGACCGTCGAGAAACTCCTGAAAAACTTCCCGGGAAAAATACGGATGGTCGTAAAGCAGTACCCCTACCGCTACCGGGACTTTTCCATCATCGCCTCCGAAGCGGCGCTTGCTGCGGGAGAACAGGGTAAGTTCTGGGAGATGCATCATCTTCTTCTCCTGAATTCTCCCGACCTGGATCGCGGGAATCTCCTTCGTTGCGCAAGGGAGATCGGACTGGACCTGGGAAAATTCACGAATTCCCTCGACGGTGCGAAACACGCCTATGTCATCGAACGCGATCGGAAGCTCGCCGAATCGCTTGACCTCTACAGCACGCCGACGTATTTCATAAACGGACGGAAAGTCGTAGGCGACCGCGACTACGAATATCTCAGGGAGATCGTGGAGGAAGAGCTTGCGGCGGCGAAGTGATTCAGCGTACAGCCTCTCGCCGGCCTCCGTCCTGACAGCGGCTTTTCTCCTCTTTGCGCCGCCCGCAACGGCGGGGATCCTTTCCCCGCTTCCCCCGCCGCCTGTCCCGAAGGAGAACCTTCAGACACCGGAAAAGATAGAGCTTGGAAAGAAGCTCTTTTTCGACCGGCGTCTCTCCGGCGACGGGACGATGAACTGCGCCTCCTGCCATATCCCGGACAAGGCGTTCACGGACGGCCAGGAGCTTTCCCTGAGCTACCCCACTACCCGGAACTGGCGGAACGCGCCGACTCTCATCAACGCGGCCTATTTCAGGCATCTGTTCCATGACGGCCGCGCCGCGTCGCTCGAAGAGCAGGCGCTTTTTCCGATAATGTCACCATTCGAGATGAACCTGAACCTCGACTTTCTCGAAGAGAAGATCCGTGCCGTTCCCGAATACGACGGCGCTTTCCGGAAGGTGTTCGGCGGAGAGCCTACGAGGATGCGGGTTGCGATGGCGATCTCGGCATTCGAGCGGACGCTGGTCTCCGCGAACGCCCCGATCGACCGGTACCTTGCCGGAACGCAGGACGCTCTTTCTCCGGAGGCGCGGCAAGGTTACGGAATCTTCACCGGGAAGGGAAAATGCGCCGACTGCCATTCCGGTCCCCTCCTGTCGGACGAGCGGTTCCACGCGCTTGGCGTCCCGGAGAAGACGGAACATCTTAAAGATCCCCGCATCACGGCCACGAGGCGTTTCGTCGCAAAGGTCTACGGCTACGAGGATTACCGGAGCCTCGAAGAGGATCCCGGGCGTTATTTAATTACGAAAGAGAAGAAGGACTGGAAGGCATTCCGGACTCCCACCCTCAGGGAAATCGCGAAAACCGCTCCCTATATGCATAACGGGACGCTGAAAACCCTGGAGGACGTCATCGAATTCTACGACCGGGGCGGCGGTCCGGGGAACAGGGAACTATCCCCGCTGGGGCTGACCGTCAAGGAAAAGCAGGCCCTGAAAACCTTCCTCGTCGAGGCCCTCACCGGCGACCCGATCGCCGTCAAGGTCCCGGAAATCCCCCGATAGTGTCGATCACACTCCCGGGCATCCCTCCAGCGGCCTCGATGGGGCGTCCAGCACTTCGCGGACCTTGCCCAGCAGGGCCTCGGGCCGGAAGGGCTTCTGAAGGAACGGCACTCCGGCCTCCAGTTCCCCTTGACGCAGGATCGCCTCCGTGTAGCCCGACATGTAAAGAACGCGCATCCCGGGGTGGGAGGGCCCAAGGCGCATCGACAGTTCATGCCCGCCCATCTGGGGCATGACGACGTCGGTCAGGAGAAGGTGTATCGGCCCATCGTGCAAGCGGCCGGTTTCCAGGGCTCCTGCGCCGTCCCGCGCATCCAGGACCGTGTAACCGCGGCTTCGCAGTACGTTCAGTACGAAATCCCGGACCAGGTCTTCGTCTTCGGCCAGGAGTATCGTTTCCGTTCCCATCCATTTGACGGACGCTTCCTCGGCAACCGCCCCTGCACGCTCCGCCTCCCCCTCCGCCCGCGGCAGGTACACGCGGAACGTGCTCCCTTTTCCCACCTCGCTGTCCACCAGGATGTAGCCCTTGCTCTGCTTAACTATCCCGTAGACGGTGGAGAGCCCCAATCCGGTCCCCTTCCCCTGCGGCTTCGTCGTGAAGAAAGGCTCGAAGATCCGGGAGATCGTATCTCTCTCCATTCCGCACCCTGTGTCCGTCACCGCCATCATCACGTACGGGCCGGGCAGGACGTACGGGTGGTCCCGGATGAAGTTCTCGTCGAATTCGACGTTCATCGTCTCTATTATGAGTTTCCCGCCATGGGGCATGGCGTCGCGGGCGTTGACGGCGAGATTCATGAGAACCTGCTCGATCTGGCCGGGATCGACCCGCACCTTCCAGATCTCCGGTTCCGGTCTCGCGATCAGCTCTATGCTTTCCCGGATCATGCGCCGGAGCATTATGTCCATATTGGAGATCACGCGGTTCATGTCGAGCATCCTCGGCTGGAGCATCTGCTTCCGGCTGAACGCCAGTATCTGGCGGGTAAGGACGGCGGCGCGTTCCCCGGCCTTCTTTATCTCCTCGACCTCCATCCGCATCGGGTTATGCCGGTCGAGGCTCCCCAACAGCAGGTCGCTGTAACCCAGGATGGCCGTCAACAGATTGTTGAAGTCGTGGGCGATCCCTCCCGCCAGTTTTCCCACTGCTTCCATTTTCTGCGACTGGCGGAGCTGCTCTTCCAGCTGGACTTCGCGCGTGACGTCGCGTTTCACGGCGACGTAATTCACGATGTTGCCTGAGGCGTCTCGAACGGGGGAGATCACCGCCATCTCCTCGAACATCGTCCCGTCCTTGCGGCGGTTGATGAAGTGCCCTGACCACACCTGCCCGCTTGCAAGCGTGTCCCACATGTCCCGGTAGTAATCGGAATCGTGCCGGCCGCTCTTGAGCATGCGGAGGTTCCTTCCGATCACTTCCGCGGCTTTGTATCCGGTGGTCTGCTCGAAGGCAGGGTTCACGTACTGGACCTTCCCCCCGATATCGGTGATCACGATGGTCTCGGCGGCCTGTTCGACGGCCATGTTCAGCAGCTCCCTATCCTCCTCTGCCCGCCTCCGGACATCCGCTTCCTGACGGTTGGCCTCCGCAAGCGCCATGTTCCGGACTTCCAGCTGGTCCCTGTAGGACTTCAACCGGGTAAGCATCAGGTTGAATGAATGAGACAGGTCGGCGATCTCGGCGCTTCCTCCGACGGGCGCCTGCTCCCCCATCTTCTCTTCCGATACCGCATGGGTAAAATCGACGAGTTTCCTTATCGGGGACGTGATCCTGCGGGTGATCAGCAGCGTCGCCAACGTCCCGGCGAGAACCAATACGGACGTGACCATGGCCGCCGACAGAATGAACTGCCGCAGCTTGCGGTCACGGTTCTCCATCGACAATCCCAGCTGGAGATAGCCGATGACTCTCGGACGATGCTTTGCGGCGTCGGTGATCCCGGCGAATTCTTTCCCCGGTTGAATGATCACCGGAACGAGATAATCCGTGAATTCCACCCCGTCACGGGAATTCCTGAATCTTCGGCGGGAGATGTTTCCTCCCGCTGCCTGGTCCATACCGGAGGGGGGGCCGGGAATCGTGTCGAACCGGGGCTTGCTGTAGCTCCGAAGAAGCCGCTTTCCGTCGTCGAGAAACGCCGCGTAGCCCAGGTCGGGATTTGTCTCGATCCCTTCCAGTATCGCCTGCAACGCTTCCCGGTCTCTCGTGAAAACTCCGAATTCGCCGTTCTGCGCCATCATGGACGCGGTGGTCCGGCCGAAGTTGTCGATTTCCTCCCGGCTGTACTTCGCCTCCTCCCAAATGAGGTAGGAAGTGATCCCCGCCGCGGTGGCAAGGATCAGCGAGATCGCCAGCAGATTGAACCGGGCGGCAAGTCCGAACCGTTTCTTCATATCCATGGCCGCTTCAATCCCCTCCCTGGAACACGCGAACAGCTCCCCGCACGATCGATTCCGGGAGCCGGATATTCAACTGTTTCGCCGTATTCATGTTCAACGCGTAGACCGTTCGCCGCGGCGGCGCCGGCGGGATCGAATCAACCGGTTCCCCGCCCAGCACTTTCAAGGCCATTTCGCCGCACTGCGACCCGATATCGCCATAGTCCCATTCGAGGGAGTAGAGTGCGCCGGCCTTGACCCAGGATGAGGAAAGGCCGACGAACGGAATGCGATGTCGGAAGGAGGACAGCAGCACGTAACGAGCCGTCTCGGGAGCCGACGCCACGGAGTCGGACATTCCCCACAGGACGTCCGCCCTCCTTCCGAGACTCTCAAGCGCCTGCGGGATGTCCCCGGGGCTTTCGACTTCGCGGGCCTCCAGGCGTAACCCCAGGTCCGCCGCGATACGTGCCGCGCACTTCACACCTTCCCAGTTCTCTCCGGGGTTGAAGAGAATGCCGACGTTCCTCGCTTCCGGGAGAATGCGGCGCAGCCACTTCAATTGCGTCTCCACGGGATGTTCGAGATAGACGCCGGTGGCATTGTCCTTTTCATCCAGAAGATCGGGCCGCAGCAGAAGCCCGGCGATTATGGGAATATCCGCGATTTTCTTCAACGCCGCTTCCGTCGCCCGGGTCCCCACGGTGAACAGAAGATCCGGCTTTTCCGATTTGATTTCCCGGACCGCCCGTGCCGCCTTCTCTCCGTTTCCGGCAAGATTCCGGACGATATACCGCGCCCGCATCCCCCTGGTCCGCAAGACCTGCTGGAAGCCGGCGAGAGTTTCCTTGAAGGGTGCGCCATTGCCGCCGAAGAGCACCGCTATGCGCACCTCACCGGTTTCCGCCGCGATGCACGCGCCGACCCCGAGAAACAGGACCAGCGAAGCGGCAGCCGTCACGAGGCTGATCCATCGTGATCCGAATGCATTTGTTCGCGATCTCAAGGAGCGATTTCCACCCCGGTCAATATTTGTACGTGAACTTCAACCTGTAATTCCTTCCGTCCTGCGGGATCAGGGCTTCGGGATGCTCCACAGCTGCCGGATCCCCATATTCCTTGTCGAAAAGGTTGTAGACGCTCCCCGATACGGCGAGCCCTTTCACCAATCGGGCCGAAAACAGCGTCACGTTGGCGACCGTTACCGCGCCCGCGGGAGTCGTGTGGGGAGGGGTGGGGCTGCGCTTGCTCATGTACCGGACTTCCATCCCCGCGGACAGTTTTTCTCCCGCCAGCGGAACGAGCAGATTGAGTTTCGCGAGATGCCGGGGGGAATTGGAAAGGTCCGTCCCCGTGTCGGACGTCCTGGTCTTCTGGAGCGCGTAATTTACCCGGCCTTCCAGCCCGCTCCCCCATTTTCGTTCCAGCGCGAACTCGATCCCCTTCGCCCTGACCTCGCCCGCGTTCCGAAATACCGTGAGGCCGTCCGCCGGATCCTCCTGCTGGGAAACAAGGTTGTCGATCCTGTAAAAATAGCCGGCTGCGACCACGCGATAATGATCGGCCGTGTAATTCTCGAAGACGATCTCATAGGTCCGGATTACCTCGGGGCGCAGGCCAGGGTTCGATTTCTGAGTGACTCCGCCGTCGGAATAATAAAGTTCATATGCGTTGGGAGCGCGGAACGCCCTGCCGTAAAGAAACTTGAGAAACCAGTTTCCCGAGGGGTTATAGATCAATGCGACCCTGGGATTGAAGGTACCGCCGAACCTGCCGTAGCGGTCGTGCCGCGCGCCGGCGTTCAGCACGAGGGTTTTAGCGAGCACGACCTCATCCTGAAAGTAGATCCCCCAATTATCATCCCTCCGTTTGTCGTCGAG
This sequence comes from Deltaproteobacteria bacterium, assembly GCA_016218975.1. NCBI lineage: Bacteria > Pseudomonadati > Myxococcota > Myxococcia > Deltaproteobacteria bacterium. Next base: position 26,511 of record JACRCO010000036.1, on the reverse strand, counting down.
CGCCTGGGTGAAAGGGTCCGGATTGAAATTGAACTGGTCCAGGTGTAACGCGTAACGGTATTCCGCTCCGACGGTCAACCGGTGCCTGTCCCGCATCCTTCGGGAGAGCTTGAACTCCCCGCCGGCCCATTCCGCCTTGCCTCCGTCCCTGTTCAGGTAGAAAAACGGCGGGACCGGATTCACCGTATCGTCCCGGTAGGCGTAATCCCCGTCGTACCGGTACCAGTCGTAGAAGATCCTCCCCATGAAGCTCGTCCGCGCATCGATAACCCGCTCGTATTTGAGGTCGGCATAGTACCGTTCGTCCGTCGTCCTTGTCCGCGGATCGTTGAACGCCGTGCCGTACGACCCCGTGGGTATCCCTTTTTCGCGGGTTGAATATGCCGCCTGGAGGTTGAAATCGCCGAAGGAAACATTGGAGAAAAGGCTTTTGAACCTGTCGCCGTCCTTCTTCTCCGCAACCCCGTTATTGGTGGCCGGATCGTCGAATTCGGGGAAGAAGAGGTTTTGCCCCTTGCTTTCGTAATGCGTTCCGGACAGGACCGCTTCCAGCCCGCCGCCAAACCGGTTGCCGTAGCTCGCGCGCCAACGGGTGGTATCGAAGCTCGCCGCTTCCCCGGAGATTTCCAGGCCGTCCAGGTTGCGCGCCCGGCGCGTAATGACGTTGACCACGGCGAAAAAGGCGCTGCTCCCGTAAAGGGAGGAACTCGGGCCGCGGATGACCTCCACCCGGTCGATCAGGTCGACGTCGAGAATGAAGTCCGTCCCGATGTAAGCCTGTTCGTAAAGAGCGTCGTTGATCCGGTGCCCGTCGACGAGAAGCAGGACCCGGGTGTTGTAGTCCCCCGGGCGATTGAATCCCCGGACGCCGACGTACGAATAGTTTCTGTCGTCCGTCACGTAAAACCCGCGCAGGCGTCGCAGGATATCCGCCAGCGTCCGGTATCCGTATTTTTTGATTTCGGCGGATGTGACGATGCTCACCGACGACGGCGCCTCCGTCACCTTCTGTTCGTACTTGGAGGCTCCGACCACGGAGGGAATTTCCCCGAAAATCATCGTCTCTTCATCGGATCGGGCGGCGGGGTGTGCCGCGATGGCCGGGGAATTAAACCCGGCGGGCAGGGCAATGCACAGGAGCCCGAGGAGTACGATACGCCGGCTGGGTTTCCGTTTTTTCCCGTTCATCCTGTCCAACGAAGACGCGTTCTTCCCGGCTGGAGGGGAAAACAGGAATTGTTATCGTCGGTTCTTTGCTGTAATTTTTTTAGTTTCCCGGAACCCCACCCCGTATGTATTTATCGGATTTTACTCGGAAATCTTAAGTAGAGAACGAGGTTCTATTTTGTCAATTCGAGCCATCCGCCCAAAATCTTTTTGACGAAAGGAGTTAGCCTCGTTCGGTTGTATGCTTCGGCCGCCTGCCGGATCGCTTCGGCCTGGGTCGGATAGGAATGAATGACGTTAGCCAACGCCCCCAGCCCGATCCCGCCAACGATCGCCAGGGAGATTTCGTTGATCATCTCGCCTGCGTGACGGGCGACGATCGTCGCGCCGAGGATCTTATCGCCTCCCTTCCTTACATGGATTTTGACGAACCCTTCCTCCTCCCCGTCCACTACGGCCCGGTCCACACCGCTCATCTTCTTCTCGAAAGTATCGACGGCGATTCCCCGCTCCCGCGCTTCGCGTTCGTACATGCCGACGTGGGCGATTTCAGGGTCAGTATAGGTGCACCATGGAACCGTGAGCGCGCTCACCTTCTTCTGCCCGAGGAAGAGGGCGTTCTGAATCGCGATGCGAGCCGCGGCATCGGCCGTGTGCGTGAATTTATGGCGCAGGCAGACATCCCCCGCCGCGTATACGCGGGGATTGGTGGACCGCAGGAAATCGTCCACAGCGATCCCGCCCGCGGCATCGTACCGGACCCCCGCGGTTTCGAGACCCAGCCCTTCCACGTTCGGGACCCGGCCGGCTCCGATAAGTATTTCGTCCACGGGTACCGTGTCCTCACTCCCCTCATTGTCCCGAAGATGGACGCGCTTCTCTCCTCCCGCGACGCTTACGCTCGTGACGGCCGTATTCAACCTTACTTCGATACCCTCCGCCAGGAACGCAGCATGCAGAAGCGCCGCGGCATCCGGGTCCTCCCGTGCAAGGAACTGCGGTCCCCGCTCGATAAGAGTGACCTCCGAACCGAACCGGCGGAAAGCCTGCGCCAACTCGCATCCGAGCGGTCCGGCGCCGAAGACCAGGAGGCGGGGCGGAAGTTCGGTAAGGGAAAATACCGTCTCGTTCGTCACGAACCCCGCATCGGCGAGCCCGTGGACGGAAGGCACGGCGGCCCGCGCTCCCGTCGCTATCACCGCTTTCGAAAAGCGGAGTGCTTTTCCTTCCACCTCTATGGTGTCTGGGCCTGCGAACCGTCCATCGCCGAAAAAAACGTCCACTCCCAGCGATCTGAATCGTTCGGCGGAGTCGTGCCCGCTGATTCCCGCCCGAAGCCGCCGCATCCGCTCCATCACCGCCGGAAAATCGACGGCGCCGTTCCCGCCGGAACGCACTCCGTAACGGTCCGCCGACCGGATGTCGAAGGAGACGCGGGAAGAGCGTATGAGGCTTTTCGACGGCACGCATCCCACGTTCAGGCAATCCCCTCCCATTAGGTGCCGCTCCACAAGCGCGACCCTGGCACCCAGGCCCGCGGATCCTGCGGCGGTAACAAGCCCCGCGGTCCCGGCTCCGAGAACGACCATGTTGTAGCGCGGGGCGGGGTCCGGGTTTTCCCATCCGTGCGGACGGACGTTGGCGACGAGTTCCAGATTGTGCCTATCTTGCGGAAATACCCTGCCTGCGGCGGGAACGGGCTTTCGGATCGCTTCCATCTCGCTATTCTCCCTTGATCTTCTTTATGATTCGGGGAATGAAAAAGGAAAAAACGAACAGGGCGACCGAGAAGAGCGTCTTCCCGGAGAGCAGCCCGCTCCAATTCCCGCTCACCCAGACGTCCCGCACCGTGCCGACGAAAAACGTGAAGATGAAGACGCCCACGACGATTCCGAGGCCCGTGCCGAAGAAGTAATCCCAAAAACGCACGCTGGTCAACCCCATCCCGAAATTCATGGGCGTGAAGGGGAAGTAGACCAGCCGCAGGTACAACACTGCGGCGAACCCGTTCCGTTCGATCGCATCGTCGTATTTGCGGAGGCGGTCGCCGATGAGCGAGGAGGCAAGGTCCCTGCCGAGGGTGCGCCCGATCCAGAAGGCGGCGCTCGCCCCCAGCATCGCTCCGACCCAAACATAAACGAATCCGTACAAGGCGCCGAAGATCGCCCCTCCCAGGGTCGTGAGAAGCGTGCCGGGAACGAAAAGGCAGACCCCGACGGCATAAGTCAGGATGAACAGCGCCGGAGCCCACGGGCCGGCCATCTCCAGGAAATGCCCCAGTTCGTTCGCGGTGAGGTAGGCTTTAACAGGTGTGAACCGGACTACCGCGACGGCCCCCGCGATAAAAACCAGGAGAAAAACCGCCTTGGCAAGCGGCTTCTTCCCCTTGATCGGATGCGGCTGGACTGTCTCCATCGATTCCTCTTCGGAGGGCGAATTTACAGATTCGATTCGCCCGGTGCAGGAATCGTTTCCCGCGTTGAACGATCTCTTTAGCCGCGTTTCGGGGAGGGGCCGTTCCTCTAGCCCGCATTTTTCACCATGGTTCGTAGCGAGGCGGTGGAGACGGGTATGGCTACAAGGCGTCGCGACCGAGGGCGACGCAGGCGTAGTTTACACTACGTCGAGGAGCCCGACCGAGCGCAACGCAGTAGACATGCCTGTTTCCGCCGCCGCAGCAGAAGCATGGTGAAAAATGCGGGCTAGTGCTTGCGGATAGCTTCGAGCTGGCGGGGAGTGGGAACTTCCCTGACTTCGAGGTATTCACCCACACCGAGGATGGAAAAATGCCTCTGAACGACGTCGCCCGGCGATTTCGTCACCACGTCGTATCGATCCGGCATCGGGGATTGCAGAACCAGCTTGCCGTATCGGTCGAAGCTGTTCTCCGTCAAGGACTCCGCCAGTTTTACGATTCCTCCAAGGGAAAACGAATCCTCGTCGAAATCCACGTATGACATGTCCACGGCTTTAAGGAGGAAGGAATCCAGCCCCAGCTTCTTCACGACCCTTGTTGCGAGGTCGACTTCGTGAGCATCGATGAATTCGTCGTCTATCTCCATGCCCAATTCCCGGGCCTTCATGAAGACGTTTCTCCCGATCTGGCAAAGCAAACCGCCGGCCTCCACTTTCCGGACCAGTTCATCCTTGAGTCCCATCTGCTGGGCGATGATCCTTCCGAGGATCGATATACCGGCGCTTTTTGCCGCCCGACGCCGGCCGTCCGGGCCTTTACCGAGGGAAGACAACGCAAGGAAGAAAAAAAGGATCTTTATCCGTTCCGCTCCCAGCCGCAGGTAAGCGTCGAAAAAATCAGGGGCGCTCCCTCCACGGGAATGATCGAAGTATATGGAATGCGCGATCGCAAGGATCGTTGCGCTCGTCTCGGGATTTTTGGTCGCGATCTTCGCCCCCAATTCCTGGATCTTCGCCTTGCTGGAATTTTCATCTTCCAGGATCTTCAGCTCGGACCAGTTCACCCCCAGCTTGATCCCCGAGAGCACTTTCTCCACGACTTCTTCGACGATTCTCGAACTCTCTTCCGGATCATCTCCTTTCATGCGCCCCCCCTCCCCGCTATCGATACTTCATGATAAAGCAACGTATCGGCGGTGTCTCCATCAGGACGGGCTGGGACGCCGGAGATCGTTTGCCTTACGGGCGAGCGAGCGTTACGCCAGGTCGCGGTCCTTCGGAATCGGCCTCCCGCTGTTCTCCAGTTGATCGAGTTTGTGGCTGATGGAGAGCTTGATGTTCCGGATCGTCTCCTTCCTGGTGCTTCCGTAGGCGCGGCATCCCGGCAACGCGGGGCAATGCGCGCGATAACCGCCGTCGTCTTTCGGCCCCAACAGAACGGTGTAGGTGTACCTCTTCATTTTTCTCCTCCCCTCTGCCCTTCCTTATCCTTCCCGATGAAAATCGACGGAAGAGGAGGCAGGAAGGACTTTCCGGAACCATGGCTGAACCCGCAACGCCGGACGGGCAACGTTTATTGACGACGACCGGACGGAAAGCCTATCGTAGAATCAGGATGTCGGGGGACGGAAAACTTCGGGACAATAAAGAGACGATATGGGATACGCCGATGCGGAGCCGAACCTGTCATATGCATTCGGCGGGCCTATCCGGGGAGCAACCGATTCACCGATCGCTTCCGTGCAAAGCTGACAGGAACAGACGTCGTCGGATTCGGAGCCGTCGTCCGCCATTACTACGGGGGCACCGCTACGTTCGTCGAACAGATTATCGGTTCGGCCAAGGAAGGCATAGTCGTCGGCGCACGCCAACGGCGCCGCGAGCAAGCTCACAAGCGCCATGGCGACAACGCTCATGGCCCTGCGGCATGAAACATTTCGCATCATGGGTCCTGCCACCCCGTCCGCGTTCCGGCTGTCCAGAGGACTTGAATGTTATCAAACCCGCCGCAGAAAAAAAAGGGCTGCGGCAGCCGCGCCGCAACCCCTTGATTTACATGGTCGGGATGACTGGATTTGAACCAGCGACCCCCTGGTCCCGAACCAGGTGCTCTACCAGGCTGAGCCACATCCCGACGGAAGAAATAATGCTATCAACTGCCCTGACGGGCCGTCAATATGTATATCGCCCTTCCTACCGGGACTCCCGAAGCCTCCTTAAGATATCCTCAGGAGAAGCGTCGGGGGCATTCCCGCGTTCATCCTCCGGCAACTGCCGTCCCGCGGCGGCCTTCCGGTAAAATTCCAGCGCCAAGGGCATCAGCTCCTCGAGCCTGCGGATACGCTCTTCGCCGCTCGGATGAGTCGACAGGATCGCCGATGTCTTTCCTTCCCGGCCCACCGCAAGCAGCTTTTTCCAGAAACCGACGGCTCTCCCCGGGTCGTACCCGGCCTTTGCCATCAAAATGAGGCCGATCTCGTCTGCCTCCGATTCATGCAGCCGGCTGAACGGAAGCAGCACCCCGAGCTTCCCTCCCGTGCCGTAGGCGCCGAGTACCCCTTTCTGCAAAGCAGGAGATCCCCCAGAGAAGACCGCGGAGATCGCCGCGCCGCCGAATTCGAAGAGCCGCGCCTGGGAAAGCCGCTCCGCTCCGTGCCTGGCAAGCGCATGCGCCACTTCGTGCGACATGACGGCGGCGATTCCCGCCTCGTCCTCGCAATACGGGAGGATCCCCCTGTAGAAGCCGACCTTCCCCCCCGGAAGCGCGAACGCGTTCGCCTCGTCGCTGTCGATCAGGATGAATTCCCAGCGGTAGCGGTCTTTCCCTGCCACGGCGGCGATCCTTGAGCCCACCCGTTTGATCATGCGCGCCCGGTAATCGTCTATCAGCGGTTCCCTGCCCTTTATCTCCAGAAAGGCCTCCTCGCCGAGCCGGAGTTCCTCCGCTTCCCCGATGGCGATCAGCTGATTCCGTTGGGTATAGGGCGCCGCCGCGCAGGCGGCGATGAATCCGGCGAACAAGATCCACCACACGCTGCCAAGGGACCGGGTCACTGCTTGCCGAGGATGCGCTTTACCACCTCTTCCGGGGATTCCTTCGCCGGCGGGCCGGGCTTTTTCTCCGGCGGTGGGGAAAGGACCCGGACGAGATCGAGCCGGATGTCGGTGAAGATAGCCTGCATGACACCGTTCAGGTACCCGTGGATGCGGTCGACGACGCAGCCTCCGTACGAAAAGCAACCGCTTGTAAGATTGCGCGGACGTATGCCGCTTCTTCCGACATCCGCCTCCCTGACGACGGCATTGCCGGGCATCCGGAGCACCTTCAGGTGGAGGGCGAATTCGTCGGGCTTGTCCTTGATCGTGGTGAAGTCGGACTTGGTCAACGCACCCTCCACAACGATGTCCTCGTCGGTCACTTCGGAGAGACTGTACAGGAATTTCACCGACCGGAACGCCCCGGAGGCGGCCATGTCCTCCGCCAGGGACTTGGCCCACTTTTCGGGGGGCAGCGACGATACGCTGAACGCGGCTCCCGTATTGAGCCACAAGCCGTTGATATCCGTCCTGGCAAGGTTGAAGACGTGCCCGGTGACTATGTTGCCGGCGCTGGTGTTATCTACCGTGCCGTTCCGGAACGCCACCACGGCGACCTTAACCGGCAGCTTCGGGACATCCCCCGACGGGTTAGCCTTCCGCTGGTACACGAACCCGGAACTGCATCCGGCAAGGAAGCAGGCGGCCAAAAACGCCATCAGCATCCTTTTCATAAGGGTCCCTCCTCATCCGGTCGCCGGTTCATTTCCCCTCGAGGATGCTTCGTATCGTCTGCTCCACCGAATCCCGGGCCGCGGGCCGGGATGTCTCCGGCCTTGTCGATTCCCCGGCAGCAGCCGGGACGCCTCGTTGGCCTCCCCCTTCAATCCCGACTCGCGAAAGGGCGCCGACCGAGGCTGCGAAGTCCGCCACTGCCTCCGCAAACATCCCCTGCATCACCTGGTTCGTGTACGCGTGGGAGCGGTCCACCATGCACTGGATCCCAATCCCGCATCCGTCGTAGAGGCTCGGCTGGTTCTTCCATACCCGTGTGACCGTCTTCTCCCAGATGAGACGCTTGTCCGCCTTTCGCAGCGCCCGGAGGGCAAGGGCGAATTCATTCGGAGTGGTCCATGCACCGGAGGCATACGCCTTCTCCACAGTCCCCTCGATGAAGAACTCCTCGTCCGCAAGCTCCGACGGGCTGTAGATGAAACGGACCGATCGGAAGGCGCCGGAGGCCGCCATCTCATCGGCGAGGGACTTCGCCCACAGCTCCGGCGTCAGCGCCGTGATCGAGCCGCTGATGCCCGACTTCGCAAGATTGTACATAAGACTTTTCGGATCGAATACGCTCCCCCGTTTTGTGAAATCCTCCGTGCCGTCCTTGAACGGAAGGACCGCGACCTTTACCTGATGCTTCACCCCTTCGGCCGCAGGCGCGCCCGCCTTGTAGATGAACTGCGAGTTGACCCCGCACCCCGCGGCCAGTACAAGCATCCCGATCAGGACAGTTTTACGCATCCCCATCCCTCTTTCTCCGCAGAATTTATTCCATGGCCTGGCCCGCATTTCCGTCGAGCATCTCATCGGATCTTCTCCCACCATCTGTTGATCCTTCCCGTGTCGGCAACCTTCGGCGTCCCGAGGGGCTCTCCGCGCCGCGCCTCGAGCGTCTCTCCGGGCGCAAGGGTCACGGCTCCGCCTCCACCCCGCGAGGCGGCGCGTACCCTGCCGTCGAGCACCACGACGGCCGTCGTGTCCCCGGAAGCGAACACTGCCACCCGGGCGGACTCGAAGTCGAATGCCAGCGCCCCGGCGGATATTTCGAATCCGCCGGGTCTCCGGCTTTCGATCCCCCCGACGGGCGGCCGGTACGATTCGAAATAAAGAAGACCTGCCTCCAGAGACAGCCTGCAAGTCCCGGATGGCCTGCACTCCCCGAGCGTCGCTTTCGAGTCCGGGCCGATGCGCAAATCGCTACCGTCCCATAGGGCTACCGCCGCTCCCCGTTTCGAGGTCACGACCGGTTCGTTCGAACCGATCGCCTTCGTCCCGGCATCGCTGCCCCAGAGAATTCCTTCCGCTCCGGACGCCGCTTCCTTCGCAAGGGCCGTTTCTATCCCGCCGAGCTCCTTTTTACGGTCGGCTGCATAAGCGCCCATCTCGCCCGAATCTTCCGCGCGGCTCGCCTGACCGCCTGATCCGGAAAGCTCCAGGGCGGCCTTGAGGATCGCCCGCTCCCGCTCCGCCCGGCAGTAGAGGCCGATTACCGGATCCTTGCAGGGATCTTTCCATGGAGTAAGCGTCCCGTCCGAGAGGAGGGCCTCGGAAATGCCGCTCATCCGGAACAGCGCGCGCTCCTTCCACGACAGGACGAAGAGTTCGCCCGCGCGGCAACGGAGCATTCCCCCCAGGCCTCTCCGTACGACGACGAAACTGTTCCCGCGCAATGCGTAGACCTCGTCGCCGTCGGAGAAGTAAAGCAGCCCGCGCGCGTCATCTACCGCAAGCGACGGTATGCGGGAAATGCCGGGAAGAAAAGCGAACGGCCGGACCGGGCCGCCCTCCCGCAGGGCGTAGATTCCCGGCCCGACCGAGAAAAACAGCTCCCCGCGCGCGAGGGCCATTGCGTCTATCGGCGCGTCCAGCTCGAGCAGCGCCTTGTACCCGGCGCGCTCCTTGAAAATGAACAGCAGCGGCTTCCCGTCCGGGGAGATCCCGGCGAGGAAAGTCCGCTCACCGTCCGATGCGAAGATCCGGCTCTTCAATGGAACATCCAATAGTTTCCTCGGCACGCGTCCGTCCACGACGTAGAGGACGTCGTCCACGAGAAATTGCAGGTTCCGGCCGGCGAAGCCGAGCCATGCCGGATCCTTGAGAGGCTCCCCGAAAAGTGGTCCTTCCGCGCCTGCGTCGAATATGTTGTCCCGGGTGAGAACGAGCACGGCTCCATCGGGACCGACATCGAACACGAAAGGGTTGCCGAGGGGAGCCGTGTCGAGCACCTTGCGGACTTCCACCCTTTGGGAAACCGCCGCGGCCGGCGCCGCAAGGATCGCCGCCAACGCCAGCAGCGCGCACGCGAAAGAGCAGCGGCATGCGCCACCCCTACTCATGCGCGTGCCCGGCCTGCCTCAACTTCGGCATGGGGAATTTCCCGGTAACATCGTCGAAAAGATTGTTCAGGAAGTAGACGGGAACCAGGTCCGCGCTCCTGGACAGCGCCTTCGCCTCGGCCTCGCTGCCGTAGGCGATCACGCGGGGGGCATCCACGATGATCCCTCCAACGTCGTCGGCGGTCGTTTTTACCGCGGACAGGATCTTGTACCCAGTCGTGAGGGACTTCCCGTAAGGGCAGTTCTTCTCCACGTACCCGGTGATGACGTCCTTCACCAATTCCTTCGGGCGGTCCTTGATGAACTCGGTAAGCCCCATCCGCTCGTCGGCCTCCCGATACGAGGACTTGAGATTGCACCACCAATCCGGCCCCCCCCGATCGATGTAATCATCGAAGTAATCCTGTACATGAGCCGCGACACCCAGGGGATCGATGAGCCCCAGCCCTTGCGCCAAGACCTGTTCCTTGACCTTTTCGGCGGCCGTCCCGCCGTCCTGCCGTCCTGCGGACAATTTAGGCAAGGGGGGGACGACGGATGCTTCGAGCCTGTTACCCTTGTTCCACTTCTTTTCCCATTCCGCCTTCAGGTCGATCACTTTCGCATCGTACCGAAACCCCTCCCCGGGCGTCCTTCCTCCCTTCCCGGCAGCCTTGAGACCTTCCACGAGATTGCGGGTCCTGCCCGCATGGGAGGCGGAGCTCGAACGGGTGCCACAATATCCCCCGACACCCGAGGCTTTATCGGCCTCAAGCCGGTGGCTGGCGGCATCTCTTTTCAGCGATTCCGAACGCCTGATATAGAGGTCGGCATCCCCGAACCGCTGCGACCCGCCGCTTCCCGGCGATTCAGGATTCATCCCTGCGGCCCGGTGCTCCTGCCGGAGGCGTTCCACTGCGCGCGCCGCCTCGCCCTGCAGGTCCCGGCATGCCTGGTTTGCCGAATTCGCCGCCTTGCGGTAGGACTCCTGTACCTGGCGAACGAAGTCGGCGGACGAGCCTTTTCCGGCATATGACGTTATGTTCGGCGGAGAGGGACAGAAGAACGAGGGGGGATTGCAGCGCTCCGGCGAGTCGAGGCACGCCTCGATCCCCTGGAGCGCAGTGCCGATGCTGCCCTCCATCCGGCTGAAGTATTGACTGAGCCCGGGAACGGCTCCACGGTCCTGGCTCGCGGCGGCCGCACCCTGCCGCAACTGCGGCAGCATCGCCCTTGCCTGTGCGACCTGCGCCTTGATGGATTGCCTGAGCGCGGCCGTGTTGACGCCTACGGCCGGTGCGGCGGATCCCGGCAGATCGAGCTTACCCGTCCCTTTCAGGAACCGCCGGCGCTCCGCGGATTTTCTTTCGTAATCCCGCGCTTCCCGTTCCGCCGAATCCGCCCGTTCGCAGAGGCGGTCGGCCTTGTCCTTCCCGGTGTCCGACCATGCCTGCGTTGGAATCAATAGAAGCGCAAGGAACAGGGCGCAGCGCCAGCCATCCGTTCTGTCGCCGCATCCGCGCATCTGCGCAATCAGCGAGCCGACATCGACATGAGGAGTCCCCGGTTGCTCTCCTTGAGCCGTTCCAGGTGGCGGGTGTCCGCGTCGACCTTCCTCGACAGCTCGTCGGCTGCGACGAGCAGGAACTTCGCGTTCGCGATGCCCATCAGGCGGTTGTGGGCTTCCATGAGGCGGTTCCCCTCGTTTTCGAGCTCATCGGCGCGCAGTTCCAGCGGGCCGGCTTTCTTTTCGGCCTCCATCGCGATCTGTCCCGACCTGGCCTGGGCGCTCATGATCCCTTTCGCGTCGCTCGCTTGCTGCCCCTGGATCATCTTGCCCGTCAGGGACGAGGCAAGCGCGGCATTGGAGGAGAACCCTCCTCCGCCCATTCCGCCCACGCTCGACATTATGCTGAACATGTCGCCGAGCATGCTTGATATGGCGGCGGTTTCCTCCGCCTTGCTCCGTAACGCCTCCCCCTTCTTCGAGGACTCCGAACGGAACCCGCCTGCCTTTTTCCGGAGCTCCCCGGCAGCCGCGTACTTCTTGTTCGCGGCTTCCTTAAGGAGTTCCCCCTTGCGTTTGAGCCCCTCCGCCTCCTTCCGCAGGCTGCCCGCCTCGGCCGCTGTCATGAGAGAGGGGGCTTTTTCGGCCTTCGGCAGGAACAGCGGGCTTTCGGCGACCGCCGCGCCCCGGCCGAAAATCAGGAATCCCGCGAAAACAACCGCAGTCGGAATCGCGTATTTCATCGTTCGCCTCCCTGCAGGACTATTTCGCAACGACGCAGCCGGTTACGTACAGTTTAAGCGGCTTGTAGTACGATTCGGTCTCGAGCAGCATCCGCTGAATGTCCTCCTTGTCCCTGCGGATCACGTTCTGCACCGACTGGAACCGCTCGAGGGCCCTATTCGCCGACTGCGATCCCTTTTCCGCCCCGGTGTCCACCCTGCCGAGGGGGCCGCTGCCCAGGACCTCCTCGGACAGTTCGGCGGTCTCAAGCTCGTTGGAGACGTTAGTGCTCGCGGCGATGGCGGCTTTGACCATCTCGTCCCGCTCCCTGTAGACCTCCCACTTCCCGGCCAATTCTTTCCTCTGCGTCTCAAGGATCGCCAGCGCCTGGAGGGCCTCCGAGAGGTTTCCCTCGGAGTCGGGCCTGGCCTTGAGGCCGGCGGAAGCGCACATGTCGGGAAGCGCTCCGGAATCCGCTCCCTTCTCGAGTTCGTACAGCCGGCGCCTGAGAACATCCGGGTCCCCGGCGTTTTCTTTAATGGCGGAGGACAGCGCGAGAGCACAGGAGTGCTTACGGAGCAAAGGGCTCCTGGAAACCGCTTCCGAGATCGCCCCGGCCAGGTCCGGCAATCCGGGCCGCTGTGGGGCGGAACGTATCCATCCCCCAACCTCCGCAGCTTGGGGGGCATCGGGGAACTTCGCGAGAAACGCCTTGTATCCGTACTGGTTCCCCCACTGCTTCACCTGACGGAAGGTCGTCTCCTGCAGGAGCTTTCTCCCTTCCGCCTCGAACCGCGAACCCGGGTACCGGTACAGGAAATACTCCTTGGGCATGGGGGAGGGGTCCTTGCGGGCACTTTCGAACTCGAGCTCCTCGAGCCGGTTCCGTACCTCCTGCGCTCCGCCGTGTCCCTTGAAATAGGCGAGAAACTCGTAAAGGGCATCCACGGAGGTTTCCTTCTGCGCAGCCTTGAAGGCGAGGTCTCCCACCATGGCGGCGGTCTTCGGGTCGGGGTTTGTCTTCATTATCCCGACGCACTCGGCCACCGATCCCGCCTTCATGATCCGCTCCTTTTCCGATTTCCCGATCAGTTCGCGAGCCTCGTCCGCGTGGCCGCTTTGCGGATAACGCTGAGCGAAGTCTTTGTAGGCTGCGGGGGTGTTCACCTCCCGCACCATGTTCCATGCGGTGATTTCCGGTGACGTCGCGCAACCGGTGAAGACAAGAACGAAAATCGCAAGAATGATCCTTTTCATCCTCTTCACCTCAAGGACGGGTTTTGAAATTCCATATTTGAGTGAATTTCATTCATGTCGACAGTGCAACCGGTTTGGTCGGTAACGAATGGCTGTTCCAGGAGATGTTTCAAGGATGCCCGCCACAATATATATATCGAAGCGGTCGGGCAGTACCTTTAATAATTTTTTGCAGGATGAGTATTATCGGAGGAAAGTGCTGATCGGAAAATCGGCCGGACAAGTTTCCGCGTGATTGTTACTATCCATTAACGGGCCGTCAATATGTATATCGCCCCCATCACGATCAACACGCCGCCGAAAAGACGCTTCAGGAGCAGGTCGGGAAGGGCGACCGCGTATCCGGCGGAGAGCCAGGATCCCGCGAGGAAACCCGCGATAAGGAGGATCGCAGCGGCGACGTTTACCTGCCCTGCCCGGTAGAACTGGAGGAAGGCAAGGATGCCTATGGGCGGAAGGAGCATCGCCAGCGACGTCCCCGTCGCCGTCTTCTGCGTGAACCCGAAGATATACACCATCGCCGGGATGACGAACACTCCGCCGCCTATCCCGAACATCCCCGACACCGCCCCGGTGAACACCCCTATGACCAGAAACCCCATATATATCAGCGGCAATAGAGCGTACCTCCTTTCAACCCGGATAATGCATGACGCGATCAAACTTACGTGCGAGCCGCCGAAACGGGGTGCCCCTCGCGGGGGCGTCGAGCGACGAAGCGGGAGCCAGGGAGGGCGGGCCGCTCTTGCGCATCCATGCGCCCGCGGCACGCTGCCGTCCATGGCAGCGTGCTTTGGAGCTCGCGAGCCGCAGCCCGGCCATGGACGGCCGGGCAAGGCGTCCCCCGCGAGGGGTACCCCGCGAGGCGCTCGCACGTCGTTCGATCGCTTATAACCCCATAGGCTCGCCGCATAGGAGCACGGTGATGTCGGAGTGCGGCGGCCGTCTCTCGATCATCGAGTAGACCCGGCAGATCCGCTGGGGGGAATTGCAATCCTCGCAGAATCCGGTCGTAGCGCAGGGTGTGGCCAGCTTCAGACGCTTGGTGTTTCGGGGCGCGACGTGGGTTTTTATCCTGCGTATACCGTCGTCCACGTTCGCCACCACTTTCTGGCAGCCCGCCACGACGACGATCTTTTTCGGGCCGAAGGTCATGGCATTCGTCCGGTTACCGTTCATGTCAAGGTTGACAAGAACGCCGCCGAGCGTCACCGCATTCGTGCCGGTGAGGAACAGGTCGCAGGTGAGCTGCCCGAGCCTCGCCGCCGCCTTTTCGGCCTGCGGAACCCGCCCGTGATCGAAAAGTTTCTTTCCGCTCTCCTTGAGGGTGTCGTAGATCCCCAACTCCGCTATCGTCATCGACCCGCCGAAGCCGATGGATCCGGCCTTTTCGCACTCCTTCAGCACGCGCTCGCGCGCTCCTTCCCTGCCGGAGTGGTATTCGGCGTCGAAGCCGTTCTTTCGGAGGGCCTCGACGCACTTCTTCCCCCTCAACTCGAGCTGCCACAGTCCGAGATCGACGCGGTTCATCGCTTCCCCCCTCCCGCCGCCGCCGATGCCGCCTGGCGGATGCTTTCCTTCATCCGGGAGATCGTCCTGCCGTAATCCTTCGTCCCGAAAATCCCCGATCCCGAAACGATCACGTTCGCGCCTGCCCTGACGACCTCGGAGACGTTGTCGGCCTTGATCCCTCCGTCCACCTCGATGTCCACCTGCAGCCCGGTCCGCGCAAGCTGCGACCGCAGCAGTTCGATCTTCCCCGTCATCCCCGGCAGGTACGCCTGCCCGCCGAACCCCGGGTTCACCGTCATGAGCAGCACCATGTCGACGTCGGTGAGGACCCACTCTACGGCGGACAGGGACGTGGAGGGATTCAGCGCGACGCCGGGCTTTTTCCCCAGTTCGCGGATCCGCGCCACCGCGCGCTGAAGGTGGGGGGTGGCCTCCGCATGGATCGTGATGACGTCGGCGCCTGCATTCGCGAAAGCCTCGATATATTCCTGCGGCTCGACGATCATCAGGTGGACGTCGAGCGGAACCGTCGCGCAACGCTTTATCGCTGCGACCACCGGGGGTCCGATCGTGATGTTCGGGACGAACCGGCCGTCCATGACGTCCACGTGGAGCAGGTCGGCGCCCGCGGCCTCGACGGCCCGGACCTCCTCCGCAAGCCTGCCGAAATCGGCGGAAAGGAGCGACGGCGCCACGTAATAATCCATGGAATCCTCCATGTTCAGCCCTTGTAGATCGCGGTCGATTCTATCATGTCACTATCATGCATTTCCCACCATGGTTCGTAGTGAGGGCTAACCCTTCCGCAGCAGCGCGGCGAAGAAGCCGTCGGTCCCGTGCCGGTGGGGAACGAGCCGCACGAATCCTTCCGGCGTCCATGCGTCCGGCGGTCCCGGCCAATTCCCCGCGGCTTCCCGGCCGAGGATCGCCGCGCCGGTCTCCTCGCGGAACGCCTTCACCACTTCCTCGTTCTCCTGCCGCAACGGCGAGCACGTGCTGTATAGAAGGATCCCCCCCGGCGCAAGCGATGCGAAGGCTCCCCGAAGAATGGACCGCTGCAAGCCGGCCATCCGCTCCGGGTCATCGGGACGGAACCTCCACTTGGCGTCGGGATTCCGCCGGATCACCCCCATCCCCGTGCAGGGGGCGTCCACGAGGACCCTGTCGAATTTCTCCTCGAATCCCGGCAAGGGGCCCTTGGAAAAATCGTGCACCGCGGTCGTCATCCCGGTCGCGCCGAGCCGCGACGCCGTATCCCGCAGCGTCTTCTCCCTCGCGGCGGATGCGTCCGCGGCCACGATGCCGGCCTTCCCCATGCAGAGCGCCGCAAGGTGGGTCGCCTTTCCGCCGGGCGCCGCGCAGGCGTCGAGCACCGACTCTCCCTCGCGGGGGGAAAGCAGCGGGGCGATCAGCTGGGCTCCTTCGTCCATCACCAGGTAATCCCCCGAACGGAAACCGCGGTCGGCGTGTACGAGGCCGGGTTTTCCGATGATTATCCCGTCCTCCGCGTATCTGCACGGCCTCGGCTCCATCCCCGCTGCGGAGAGCCGGGAAAGGAGAGCTTCCCGCGAGCTGCGGAACCGGTTGGCTCTCACTACGAACGGAGGTTTTTCAAGGGAAGACGCCAGGAAGGCGAATGCCTCCTCCTCTCCCAGCGAGCGAATGAGCGCAGTGAGAAGGTGAAGCGGGACCGAAAGCTCCGCGGCCTTCCTCGGGAGGCCGTCCTGCGGCAATATCGGCGACTTCCCCGCACGGACAACCGCCCGAAGCACCGCGTTCACTAGGCCGGCGGGTTTCTCTCCGCGCACCCGTTTCACGCAGGCGACCGTCTCGAACAGGGCCACCCTCTCGGGTATCCGTGTAAAGATAAGCTGGTAGGCGCCAAGCCGCAGCGCGTTGCGCACCACCGCGTCGGTTTTTTCGATTGGCCGCGAAAGAAACGGTGAGAATGAAAGGTCGAGCGTGCCGCGCCTGCGGAGAGTTCCCATCACGAGCTCGGTGAGAAGCCCGCGGTCGCGCGGGTCGGGAAAGTCCTTGCCGCCCAGCGCCCGATCCAGGAGGATGTCGGCATACGCTCCCCCCCGATCGACGCGGGAAAGGATCGCAAGCGCCTTCTCCCTTACTGTGATAGCCGATCCCCCTTTTGCACGCGGCGCCCCTGCGCATACGCCCAGGAGGCCATCGGGCGGCCACCCTCGGGCTGCACCTGCACGAGCGCCAGAGACCCCTCGCCGCAGGCGACGACGATCCCGTCCTTTCCGACCGCGACGATTTCGCCCGGCGTTCCGCCCGGAACATCATGATCCTCGCGAACCGCAGCCGAAAGGATCTTGAGCGCCTTTCCTCCATGGAACGCGTAGGCCGACGGCCACGGCGCCATGCCCCGTATCAGGTTCCGGATTTCACGTGCGGATTTCGTCCAGTCGATCATCCCGTGCTCTTTTTTCAGCATCGGCGCATAGGAAGCCTGCGAATCCTCCTGCCGGATTTCAACGAGCGTTCCAGCATGGAGATTGCGCAATGCCTCCATCAGCGCATCGGCGCCGAGGAGGGACAACTTGGGGAAGAGGGTTTCCGCCGTGTCGTAATGGCCGATCGGGATCTCCCGGACATGGAGCATCGGACCGGTATCCATCCCGACGTCCATTTTCATGATGGTCACGCCGGTCGTTTCCTCGCCGCGGACGACCGCCCAGTTGATCGGAGCGGCCCCCCGGTATTTCGGAAGCAGGGATGCATGCACGTTGATGCAGCCGAGCTTCGGAATGTCCAGGATGGATTTCGGAAGGATGTGGCCGTACGCCACCACAACGATAAGATCCGGATGCTCTCCCGCGATCCTCGCCACCGAGTCGGGGTGTTTGGCCTTCTCCGGCTGGAATACCGGCAGTCCCAATCTCTCGGCTTCCACCTTCACGGGCGGCGGGGCAAGCGTCTGCCCGCGCCCGGAAGGACGATCCGGGTTGGTCACAACAAGCACCACGTTCTCGGACGTAGCCAGCGCGGAAAGGGAAGGGACGGCGAACGCCGGCGTACCCATGAAGATTGTCCGGAAGGGAGAGCTCACCTCGACGGGGCGGCCGCGGCGGCGGAGATCCGGTCGATGAACAGGATCCCGTCGAGGTGGTCGATCTCATGCTGCAACGCCCGCGACAGCAACCCTTCAGCCCGGACCTGGACCGGCTCTCCCTGCGTATCCAGCCCCCGAACGAGGACTGTTTCGGCGCGCATCACTACTCCCTCGACGCCCGGAATGCTCAGGCATCCTTCGGTCCCTTCGACCTTGCCCTTACGTTCCACGATCACCGGATTTACCAACGCCAGCGGGGCGGTCTCATTCTCCACGGGGGATACGTCCACGACGATGACGCGCTTCCCAACCCCTATCTGCGGCGCCGCCAGCCCTATGCCCTTCGCGGCGTACATGGTCTCGAACATGTCCCGGACCAGCTCCCGGGTCCTGTCGTCCACCCCTGTAACGGGAGAAGCCTTCCTGAGCAGGAAGGAGTCAGGAAAGGTAAGTATCGGCCGCAGCAATTGAATTCGCCTTTTTTAACGGATAGTAACGCACGACGTCCTTTCCGCTTTCCTTCCCCCAGTATAATGCCCTGTCGGCGTTGCCCACAAGGTTCTCGACCGTAAGATCCACCCCGGGAGAAACGGTGGAAACCCCGAACGTAGCGGTCAGCCGAACCGGTTCCGGCGAGAGATCGAAGGACCGCTCCCGTATTACGCCCTGGGCCCTTTCCGCCGCGCGAACCGCCTGCGCCGGGTCGGCATTCACCAGGAGCCACGCGAATTCGTCTCCTCCCAGCCGGGCGATCGAATCGTACACTCTCCTTACCCCGTTCAGCAACGCACCTACATCGCGGATCACGCAGTCGCCTGCTTCCTGCCCATAACGATCGTTCAACGTCCGGAAATCGTCGATATCTACAATGATGCAGGACAGGGGACGGCCGATGCGCCGGGCCATTTCGACGTGCCTTGCGGCATCCAGCGAGAACCGCCGGCGGTTGGGGAGCCCCGTAAGCGGATCCAGCATCGCCTGCTCGCGCAGCGACCGGTTGGAATCCCGCAGCGACCGGTAGAGGGTGCCGTAATGGAGGAGCGGGGAGACCTTCTCCATAAGCAACTCCGGGGAAGTGTCGGCGGGAACCACGAGATCCACCCCCGCCGTCCGGAACAACGAGACGCGCATCAAGGCGTTCATTCCCCCGACCAGCACGACGGGGACTCCCGCCGCTCCCTCGCGCTCGCGGAATCTGCGGACGATATCCGCCTCCTCGCCGGCGGGGCCATGCTCTCCCAGGAAGATCCCGGCCAGATCCCCGCAGGAAAGCTCCGCTTCGAGGAGTCTCGACCAGGAGTACGCCTCCTCGATACGGTACCCTTCCGCGGAAAGGAACCCCGCCACGCGCCGCAGGACCGGCCACAAGGGACGAATGATCAGGATGGAACCGGCGGCTCCCGGCATATTCCGCGGTTCCGCACCGGAAACGGTTTTTTCCATCTGTTTACGCTTTATCCTCCATCGCCCAGCACTTTCGCGTTTTTCAAGGCGACCGCGGCGGCGTTTCCGAAAGATTCAAGGAGTTCCAGGTCTTCTTCCGCGAAAGCGGACTGCCGGTGATGATCGAGGTTAAGAACCCCCACGGTATCGCTCCCCCATTTGATCGGCACCGCCATTTCGGACCGCACGAGCGGATTCGCCACGACGTATCTCGCATCCCTGCTTACGTCCGGGACCAGTACGGATTTACCCTCTTTCGCCACCCACCCGGTGATACCCTGTCCGACCGGAAGCCGCACCGATTCCTTGACGCCCTCGCCCAATCCGCGTTCCGCCTCGATCCGCAGGGTGCCGGAAGCTTTGTCCACAAGGATCACGGAACCGCTGGAAGCCCCCATCAGATCCACCGCGCGATCGACGATGAGCTGGAAAAGGACGGACGGGTGGTGTTCCTCGTTCAACGCCCTGCTGATCTCCAGGATCGCCGCGATCTTCTTCGCCTTCCTGTCGAGGCGGGACACGAGGTGGGCATTCTCGAGCGCCACCGCGGCGAAGTTGGCCATCACCGACAGGAGCTTGAGATCGGCGTCGGACAGCTCCCGGCCGTCCAGCGGGGTGGCCGCGGCCAATACACCCACGACTCCCTCGCGGCCCCTCACGGGGGCGGCAAGGAAACCGCGAATGTCGAGGCGGCGCATCAGCCGAAGAAGTTTTCGCTCCGCGCCGAGACGGCTCTCGGAGACGATCATGCCCTCCCCGCTCGACAGTATCTGGGAAAAGACGTTGTCGTGGACCTCCTGCCGGTACTTGTCGAACTGCCTCCCCCGAGGTATTCCCGCGATCGACCGCGGAACCAGGTACTCCTGTCCCGGCTCCCTCAGCAGCAGGACGCTGCGCTCGACGCGCAGTATGGAAGTCGATGCGGAGACGATCAGGTCGAGGCTGCGTTGCACCTCCCCCGCGGGCGTGGCCATCGCCTGGGACACTTCGTAAAGGCCGGCGGTGAGCGCTGCGGCGAGGGATAGTTCGCGCGGCGCGGTGACGTGCCGCTTCTTGCCGCGCAACGCCTCGTACAGCACCGAGAGAACCGTCATTTCAACCCCAGCAATTTGCGGATCGTCTGCTTGAGCTCCGATACGTTCGCCGATTTGACTATGTACGCGTCGGACGCCCACGTGTTGAAATCCTGCCGGAACTCCCCGAATGCCGTCAGCAGAAGGACCGGAACGGAAGGGTTCTTCTCGCGGATCCGCCGGAGCACCTCGATCCCGTTCATGCCTGGCATCATCACGTCGAGCGTCACCAGGTCGGGCTGGAACTTTTCGAACTTCGAAAGCGCCGCCTGCCCGTTCTCCGCCAGCTCCACGCTATACCCTTCCTCCGACAGTTCGTCCCGGTACAACTCCCGGATATTTTCCTCATCGTCCACCACCAGGATCTTTTTCATCGGGTAACCTCCTCCCCCCAGCGGGGATGCGGCGCGGCATCCATCCCGAGCCGGGAAAGGATGCGCCACACGACGAAGTCCACGACCTCCTCCACGGAGGAGGGCTTGTGGTAGAAACCCGGGCAGGCGGGAAGAATTTCCGCGCCCGCCCGGGACAACGCCAGCATGTTCTCCAGGTGAATGCATGACAGCGGAGTCTCACGGGGGACAAGCACCAGGGGCTTTCTCTCTTTTAGCGCCACATCCGCGCATCGCTCGAGCACGGACGACGAGATGCCGCCTGCGATACGCCCGAGCATGCCCATCGAGCACGGAGCGATGACAACCGCATCCGGCGGGTTGGAACCGGACGCGAACGGGATGCCGAAATCGTCCTCCGCGTACAGACGGCACATGCCCGGCTCGGCGGGCATACGTTTCGCGAGCCACCGCTTCCTGGCCGGAAGGCCCGGTGGCGGCGGCGGCCCCGGGAGTTCCCCGGCCATGATGCCCCACGCCGTTTTCGTCACAAGAAGGTGCAGCTCGGCCCCGGCGGCAAGGAGGGCTGCCCCGGTGCGCATCCCGTAGACGGCGCCGCTGGCCCCAGAAATCCCGAGGAGAACCTTCATGGAGTTCCTCGAACCGTCCGGCCCGGCCCGGCGAGTATCAGAGCGCCAGGTCCAGGTATGTGAAAAGGCAAAGCGCGATGCTTACGACGCCGTTCAGGTTGAAGAAGGCGACATTCAGCCTCGACAAGTCGTTTCCCTTCAGTATCGAGTGCTCGTAAACGAGCACCGCGGCGCAAAGCAGCCACCCGGCCAGGTACCACCCTCCCAGCCTGAAAACATGATATCCCAGCAGCAGCAGGCCCGCCATGACCAAGTGAAACGCGCGCGCCACCCACAGCGACTTCCCCACTCCAAGATACCGCGGAATCGAATGCAGCCCCTCGCTGCGGTCGAACTCCATGTCCTGAAGGGCATAGAGGACGTCAAATCCCGCCACCCAGAAAACAACGGCGAAGGATATGACGAGGATGCGGGGGTCGAATCCGCCGGTGACCGCGATCCATGCCGCCAGCGGCGCAGCGCCCAGGCAGATCCCCAGTACGACGTGGGATGCCCAGGTAAACCTTTTAGTATAAGAGTAGGAAAAAAGCAGCAGAAGGAGGACCGGAGAGAGCTTGAGGCACAAGGGGTTAAGTTTCGCCGCCGACAAGGTAAGCAGCAGCACCGACAGGAAGATCATGACTCCCGCCATCCCCTTGCTGACCTGCCCGGCAGGAATGGCGCGGTTCCGGGTGCGCGGATTCCTCGCGTCGATCTCCGCGTCGACAACGCGGTTGAACCCCATCGCCGCGCTTCTGCCCCCCACCATCGCCAGCACTATGTAAAAGATCGTCTTCCCGGACGGCGATCCCCCCGCCGCGAGAAACGCCCCCATCAATGCGAACGGCAGCGCAAAGACGCTGTGCGCCACCTTGATCATTTCAAGATAAACGCCGACCCGCCCCAACATTTACAGGCCCGACCCCACTAAAAACCGTATTCCTTCCACCGCCGGTCGACGAGGTCGACGATCTCGTCCGGCATGCGGATATCTTCCGGCCACTCCCGCCCGAATCCTTCGGATGCCCATTTCCTCGTGGCGTCGATCCCCATCTTGGAGCCGTAGTGCGGGATCGGGGAGGCATGTTCAAGGGCATCCACCGGCCCCTCGACGACCATCACGTCGCGCCGGGGATCGACGTTGTTCCCGATGCGCCAGAGCACCTCGGACAGGTCCTGGACATTCACGTCGGAATCGAAAACGACGACGAATTTCGAAAACATGAGAAGACCGAGCCCCCAAACGGCGCTCATCACCTTCCGCGCGTGGCCCGGATACCGCTTGTCGATGGCGACGAAGGCGAAGTTGTGGAAGATCCCCTCGATCGGCAGGTTCATGTCGGCCACTTCGGGCACGATCTTCTGTAGGAGCGGCAGGAAGATCCTCTCCGTCGCCTTCCCGAGGAAAACGTCTTCCATCGGCGGCCTGCCGACGATCGTCGCCGGATAGATCGGGTTCCTTCGCCGCGTGACGCAGGTCAGGTGGAAAACGGGATAGCGGTCGGCGAGGGAGTAGTAGCCGGTGTGGTCCCCGAACGGCCCCTCCGTGCGAAGCTCCTCGGGATCCACGTATCCTTCCAGGATGATCTCGGCGTTCGCCGGCACCTCGATATCGCAGGTCCTGCAGCGGACCAGTTCCACCGGCTCCTTGCGCAGGAATCCGGCGAACATCATTTCGTCCACGTCCTCGGGCAGAGGGGCCGTGGCGGAGTAGATCGTCGCCGGATCTCCTCCCAGTGCCACCGCCACCGGCATCCGCTCCTTCTTCTTTCGGAAACCCCGGTGATGCTGGGCGCCTCCCTTGTGGACGTGCCAATGCATTCCCGTCGTCGTTTCGTCGTATACGTGCATCCTGTACATGCCGGCGTTGCGCCGCCCGGTTTCGGGGTCCTTCGTGAACACCAGCGGCAACGTGATGAACGGGCCGCCGTCACCCGGCCATGTTTTCACGACCGGCAGGAAGGAAAGGGAGGGACGATCCTTCTCGACGACTTCCTGGCACGGCGCGGCGGAGACCGTCTTCGGAACGAAGTCGGCAAGACGCGCAAGCTTCGGCAGCATCTTCAGTTTTTCGACGAAATTAGTGGGTATCTCCGGCTCGATCACTTCCCTGACGCGCCCTGCGATCTCGTCGAAGCCGGATACGCCGAGCGCGAGGCACATCCGGCCGATCGTGCCGAACAGGTTCATGGCCAGCGGCACCGATTTCCCCTCGACGTTTTCGAACAGGATCGCGGGACCGCCGGACTTGACCGCGCGGTCGGCGATCTGCGCAGCCTCCAGCTCGGCGGACACCGTCGCGGATATGCGTTTCAGTTCCCCGCGCGCCTCCAGGGCGGACAGAAATTCCCGCAAGTCGCGGAACGCCATCGTATCTCCTTACCGGAACGTGATCTGAATATTCATTCCAGGTTCTCCGGCATCCCATCCACGAAGGCGCGGATCCGGTTGCGTACGGAGCGGAATTTGGCCAACACCTCGGCTTCGGTCCCCCGCGCATGGATCGGGTCCTCGAACGGACGGTGAACACGCTTCCCCTGGCCGGGCCAAACGGGGCACCTGCTGTCGGCGTAATCACAAAGGGAAACGACGTAATCGAACTCGAGCCCTTCAAGCTCATCTACGTGCTTCGAGTACTGGCCGGAAATGTCGGCGCCGGCCTCCTTCATGACACGTATGGCCAGCGGGTGGACGAAGCAGGGGGAAACTCCCGCGGAATGCGCATCGATCCGATCGGATTTCAACGCATGTGCCCACCCCTCCGCCATCTGGCTTCGGCAGGCGTTCCCGGTGCACAGGAAGAGCACCTTCAACCGGCGGCCTTCGACGGCATTCTTCCTCAAGACCCGGCTCCTTCCTTTCGGCTTGACCCCCCAAAGGCGGATAGATTAGTTTATACTAATTTTTCGGGGGGGAATGTCGTTGAAGAGCATTTCGAAGGTATTCAAGGCATTATCCGACGAAACGCGCATCCGGATCCTGAAAATGCTGGAAAACCGGCCGCTTTGCGTTTGCGAAATCCAGTACGTCCTTAAAGGTTCCCAACCTAACGTGTCGCATCACCTGAAGACTCTCCACGAAGCCGGACTCGTCGAGTCGAAGAAGGACGGGCTGTGGATTTCCTACCGGTTGGCGGAGAAGCCCGAATCGTCCCTTCATGCGGCCGCGCTCGCGCTGGTCCGCAAATCGCTGCCTGCGGACGAAACCTTCCACAAGGATCGCCTGATCGTTGCGAACGTGAACAGGCTGGAGATTACCTGCCGCCGGTAACATGACCCGCCCGTGGATGCGGATCAGCCCCGCGGCCGCAACACCGCAACCGTCGCCCCCCAGCCGCCCGCTTCGGGCGGCGCATCGGAGTAGCTTTCCACCAGCGGATGCCGCGAGAGCACGCTGCGCACACGCTGCCGTTGCGTTCCGGTACCCCGCCCGTGGATTATCCTTACCTGCCTGTACCCCGCAAGAGATGCTTCCTCCAGGTAATCCTCGACGAGCGATGGAATTTCCTTCGGCGAGAAGGTGTGAAGGTCGATCATGTCCTCGATCGGCATTCTGCGGGGCTCGTCCATCGCCCCATGTTACCGTATCCTTTAAAAAACCGGTAAGATAGGCATCATGTCCAAAAGGGTGATCATCGGCACCGCGGGCCACATCGACCACGGAAAAAGCGCGCTGGTCAAAGCCTTGACGGGGATCGATCCCGACCGGCTCAAGGAAGAAAAGGAGCGGGGGATCACGATCGAGCTCGGGTTCGCGCACCTCGCGCTGCCTTCGGGGACACTGGCGGGGATCATCGACGTGCCCGGACACGAGAAATTCGTTCGCACGATGGTCGCCGGCGCAGCGGGCGTGGACATCCTCATGCTCGTGATCGCAGCCGACGAAGGGGTCATGCCGCAAACAAGGGAACACCTGGACATCTGCAGGCTCCTCTCCATCCGGCACGGGCTGGTAGTCCTCAACAAGTGCGACAAGGCCGACGAGGAATGGCTTGCGCTCCTGGAGGAAGATATCGGGAAATTCGTCAGCGGAACTTTCCTTGAGGGGGCTCCGGTGGTTCGCGTCTCCGCGGCGACCGGGGAAGGACTTACCGGGTTGATCGGAGAGCTGGACAGGATCGCCGCCGGAGTTACCGGGAAAGATCCCTCGCTTTTCTTCCGTCTCCCGGTCGACCGCTCCTTTTCGATGAAGGGATTTGGAACGGTCGTTACCGGAACGCTGGTGGGAGGAACGATCCGCGCGGGGGATGAAGTCCGGATCCTCCCTGCCGGACCGGTCGCACGGGTCCGGGGTCTTCAGGTCCATGGAGGACCGGCGGAGTTCTCGACGGCGGGGACGCGCACGGCCGTCAACCTCCAGGGGGTGGAAAAGGAGAGCGCCCCGAGGGGATCCGTCCTGTGCAGTCCGGGAACGCTGTTCCCCACTCGCATAGTGGAGACATATATCGAATATCTTCCCCTGGCCCCCCGCCCATTGAAAAACCGCGCCCAGGTTTCCTTTCACGCCTTTACCTCTTCCACGCTGGCGAGGGTCCTTCTCTACGGAACCGTGGAAATCCCGCCCGGGGGCTCAGGATACGCGCGGATCCACCTGGCGGATGAGATGGTCCTCCTCGGAGGGGACCGGTTCATACTGCGCGGATTCTCCCCCCTGGAAAACTTCGGCTACACGGTCGGCGGAGGGCGTGTCCTGCACCCCCTTCCTCCCCGCAGGAAGGGAGCGGCCAGGGCGGTGCCTGCGGCGCTCCCGATGCTCGATTCGGCGGAAATCGGCACCCGGATCATGGCGGCGATCGAGGATTCCGGATGGCAGGGGCTGGAGGACCGCGAGGCCGCGGCCATAACCGGCTCCGGACCGGAATCCTCCGTCAGGGAGATCGCAAAAGGCGTTGAATCCGGGCAGCTACGGCGAGTCGAAGGAAATACCCGGGTATGGCATCGATCCGCAGTGGAAGACGTCGGACGGAATGCGATCGAGGCCCTTTCCGTCCTGCACAAACGGTTCCCCGACAGGGAAGGGTTCCCGCGAGACGAGATCTCGACTCTGCTACCCGGTGGTCCCGACCCGGGGCTGGTCGCTCTTTCGCTTGCCGGGGCCGCCGAGGCGGGAAAAACCGGCGACTTCTACTACCTCCCCGCAAAGCGTCCCCGGTCGGTGGAGCTTTCATCCCCCCTGGCGCGCGCGATCACGGAGAAGGCACGCCAGGCGGGGCTCAACGCGCTTTCCAGGACGGAACTCACGGAATCCCT
>JACRCO010000035.1 GCA_016218975.1 Deltaproteobacteria bacterium | reverse complement strand
GATGCTGCTTAAAGTCGCCGCCACGTTGGCGATCGTCACCGACGCCGAGGCCGTCTTCGTCACGCCCCCGGAGCTGTAGCTCGCCGCGACCACCGCCGTCGTGTTCGCCGTCACGCTCCCGCCGGTCAGAACACCGGTCGAGGAGTTGATCGTCGCCGGACCGGAGGTCACGCTCCAGGTCGCCCCCGTCGCGGCGGACGTAGTCCCGTCGCTCCAGCTGGCCGTCGCAGCGTAAGTCCCGGTGCCCCCCTCGTTCACCGATGACGGACCGCTTATCGTGATGCTGCTTAAAGTCGCCGCCACGTTGGCGATCGTCACCGACGCCGAGGCCGTCTTCGTCACGCCCCCGGAGCTGTAGCTTGCCGCGACCACCGCCGTCGTGTTCGCCGTAACGCTCCCGCCGGTCAGAACACCGGTCGAGGAGCCGATCGTCGCCGGACCGGAGGTCACGCTCCAGGTCGCCCCCGTCGCGGCGGACGTAGTCCCGTCGCTCCAGTTCGCCGTCGCAGCGTAAGTCCCGGTGCCCCCCTCGTTCACCGATGACGGACCGCTTATCGTGATGCTGCTTAAAGTCGCCGCTGCCGCGACGACAGTAAAGGAATTGGTGGAAACCCTCTCCTCGCCGTGATTCGCCGAGGTGTAGTTGCCGGAATCATAGGAGTTGCCGAACCAGGCGGCCTGATAAGTGTAAGTCCCGGGAGTTGTTGGAGCAGTCGAATTGAAAGTGATCGGGAAACCGGCTCCGCCCCTGGGCGGCGAGCCCGTGCCCATGCTTCTGGTCACTTCCACATTGTTAAGGTACAGGATGGCGCGGATCCAGCCCCCGCCGACAGTAGCCCCGGAGGATCTCCCCCCTGAAAACGTCACGGAGACCGCCTCTCCGGGTGCATAGGTTGTCTTGTTTGTCGACGCACTGAGACTTTTTGGTCCATGATGGTGGCATCCGTTGCAGGTCGTTGGCGTTGAGCCGTGGCACGGGGCGCAATTGGTCCCGTAATATCCGGATTGAGCATCCGCGCTTGGCGTAAAAACCGCAAATGCCGCGAGCGCAAGTATCGCGAAAAGAACTATCACGGTCCGATTGACCCCGATCTTCGAGCCGCATAACCGCATTTTTGATTTACGCTTCGAAATAGCGCTGCCTGTCATTTGCATCCCCCCGGTTTTAGTCCTGATTTAGTTAAAATGCCTGAGGCCGCATGCTAATTTTCGACTTACGTACGAGTACAAGTCCCCTGTTAATCCCGGGTAGCCACGAAATGTCGTTTTTACTCATTTAATCGGGCAAATAGATGCGTTTACCATCAGCAACTATCGTGCCCTATGCGAACAGTTTCAAATTGCCGAATTTGCAGGAGTTTTTTTTGAGGGAAATTGATTTAATTCGGAATTGTAATTGTTACCGAAAAAGAAATTTCATGATTGGTATCGTCCCGGTTAATGCAGCATGTCGCCATGCACAGGGACGTGGAAAGGCCGCGACGGCCATGGGTAGATAAGCGCGACCTGTACAAGGTATGGGAAAAAACGGGGGTGAAGCAGGCAATAATGCTTCACCCCGGATTTATGGGAATATTCCTTTCCTGGTTCAGGTCTTGCGCAACGCCTGGTCGAGATCCTCAAGGATGTCGTCGATGTTTTCGAGGCCGATCGACAGCCGGATGAAATCGTCGGTCACGCCTGTTTCCAGCCGCTCCGCGGACGTCAACTGCTGGTGGGTCGTCGAAGCCGGGTGGATCACAAGACTTTTGGCGTCTCCTATGTTTGCCAGCAGCGAGAAGAGTTTCAGGTTATCGATGAACTTCTTCCCTGCTTCCATGCCGCCCTTGATGCCGAATCCCATAATAGCGCCATACAGACCCCGGTGATGGTACCTCTTCGCCATCTCGTGATTCGGATGGCTCGGCAATCCCGGATAGTTTACCCATGTCACGTTGGGATGCTTCCCAAGGAACTCGGCAGCCTTTTGCGCGTTAGTACTGTGCCGCTCCATACGAAGGTGGAGGGTTTCCAGACCCTGCAGGAACAGGAACGCGTTGAAAGGAGAGAGAGCCGGTCCCAGGTCGCGGAGAAGCTGGACGCGCAGCTTGATGATGAAGGCCACGTTGCCCAATCCGGGGAAATTTCCGAAGACCTCCCAGAATTTGAGCCCGTGATAGGAGGGGTCCGGCTCGGTATAAGCGGGGAAATTGCCGTTTCCCCAATCGAACTTCCCGGAATCCACGACTATGCCGCCTATGGATGTTCCGTGTCCGCCGATGAACTTCGTTGCGGAGTGAATGATGACATCGGCTCCATGGTCGAACGGCCGCAGCAGATATGGCGTGGGCATCGTGTTGTCCACGACAAGGGGTATCCCCGCGCCGTGAGCTACATCCGCCACCGCGCGCAGGTCGAGTGTGTCCAGCTTCGGGTTCCCGATCGTTTCGGCGAATATCGCTTTCGTCTTCTTCGTGATCGCCTTGCTGAAATTCGCGGTATCGGAAGGGTCCACGAACTTCACGTCGATGCCCAGCTTGGGAAACGTGTAATGGAAAAGGTTGTACGTTCCTCCATACAGGGATGCGGAGGAGATGATCTCATCCCCCGTGTTTGCGATATTCAGCAGGGCCAGCGTTTCCGCCGCCTGCCCGGAAGCTACCGCCAGCGCGCCTGACCCGCCTTCCAGCTGCGCGATGCGCTGCTCGAAAACGTCCGTGGTCGGATTCATGATCCGCGTGTAGATGTTTCCGAATTCCTGGAGGCCGAACAGCCTCGCTGCGTGCGCCGTGTCATGGAAAACATAGGAGGTCGTCTGGTAGATCGGCACCGCCCTCGCCGTCGTCGCCGGGTCCGGCTTCTGCCCCCCGTGGAGAGCGATAGTTTCCGGCCTGTAAGAATTAGACATGTCCAACTCCTTTCTTTTCCTCGGATAATTCCCCATCGCTTATATAAATGACGATAGTTTTCATGGATATTATAGGCTATGTTTTAGGCTGTCAACGGTTTTCCTGCAGGCAAAATCCTGCCCGTACACGAGAATTATATCGATGCATATAGATAGATTATCCTTGACAGGTTTCCGGTGCGTCCCTATACTCCGTGTATACAGTATGCAGGAGGGAGCCCCCCCTTCCTTCTGCATCATCTCCTTCCTAATCCCTTCGCCTGAAGGCTTCGCCGCCGGGATCCCCCCCGGGTGGCGAAGTCCGCTCGCGGCAGTTCGCAATAATAAATGAATTTGGTTAAGACCCCGTCAGACAAAAACAGGGACTTAAAAACGGGGACGTTCCTTAAAAAAACGGGGACGTTCCTCGTTCTTAAAAACAGGGACGTTCCTGAACTTTTTTCCATCACACGTCAGAAAAAGTTCAGGAACGTCCCTGTTTTTAAGAAGGTTTTCAGGAACGTCCCCGTTTTTAAGTCCCTGTTTTTGTCAGGCGCGTTCGAAGAGGCCGGCGGCGCCCATCCCGCCGCCGATGCACATCGTGACCACGCCGAGCGACGCGTTGCGGCGCTTCATCTCGTGGAGGAGGGTGGCGGTGAGCTTAGCCCCCGTGCATCCCAGCGGGTGGCCGAGTGCGATCGCGCCCCCGTTAACGTTGACCTTGTCCGGGTCAAGCGACAGCTCGCGGATCACCGGTAGCGACTGCGCGGCGAACGCTTCGTTCAGCTCGAACAGATCTACCCGGGTCTGCTTGATCCGCAGCTTCTTCAAAAGTTTCGGAACCGCCTCAACCGGGCCGATTCCCATGACTTCCGGGGGGACGCCTGCCGCGGCAAACCCCAGGAACCGCGCCAGCGGCTCCGCCCCGATGGCTTTCAAGGCCTTTTCCGAAACCACCACGGCCGCGGCGGCCCCGTCGCTCATTTGGGATGAGTTCCCGGCGGTCACCGTGCCCTTGGGATCGAACGCGGGTTTCAGCTTCGCGAGCGCCTCGAGCGTGGTATCGGCGCGCGGGCCTTCGTCGATTTC
Organism: Deltaproteobacteria bacterium; assembly: GCA_016218975.1. Lineage (NCBI taxonomy): Bacteria > Pseudomonadati > Myxococcota > Myxococcia > Deltaproteobacteria bacterium. Next base: position 16,126 of record JACRCO010000035.1, on the reverse strand, counting down.
GTGAACTATTTCCCGAGGGACCGGCTTCCCGCCGTTCTCCGCGGAAAAGAGGACCGTCTTCACCGGCACGATCTCTTCCTTGAATTTTCCATCCCGGATCGCGGCGACCGCCCTGCTGTGGCTGCGGTACGCGAATTCGTCCTGGTCCTCACGCGTCACCTTGTACTTCCGCACGACCAGCTCGGCGGTCAACCCCATCGGCATGAACACTTCCGGCCGCGTTTCCATTATCTCGGGGTTGAAGGAAGGCTTGTTTCCACCCATCGGAACCATGGTCATCGACTCGGTGCCGCCTGCCACGACGATGTCGGCGAAACCGGCCATTATCTTCTCCGCCGCAAGCGCGATAGCCTGCAGCCCCGAGGAGCAGAAGCGGTTTATGGTCATCGCGGGAACGGAGTCCGGCAAGCCGGCCTTCAGCGAGCAGATCCGCGCGACGTTCATCCCCTGCTCGCCTTCCGGCATGGCGCACCCGAAGATGACGTCGTCGACATTCGCGGGATCCAGGGCCGGTATCCGCTCGATCGCACCCCGTATCGCGATCGCCCCGAGATCGTCGGGGCGCGTGTCCTTGAGGCTCCCCTTGTATGCCCTGCCGACCGCCGTGCGTACCGCTGAAACGATATATACTTTCGCCATCGGCATCCTCCTTCTTGTTATAGGAACGCAGTAAAGGGACTCTCCCCGTCAATTGCGCAACGGCTTCCCTTTCATCAACATATGTTGGATGCGCGCCTGGGTCTTTTCCTCTCCGCAGAGCGAGAGAAACGCTTCCAGTTCCAGGTCCAGCAGGTCCTGCTCCGAAAGTTTCGTTCCGGGAGGCACGTTCCCGCCGGTCAGCACGAATGATAGCTTCTTCCCGACATGCTCGTCGTACTCGCTGATGTACCCGGCCGCCTTCATCGCATACAGCCCGTATACGAAGGATGAATATTCGGAACGGCCGGGAAGCGCAATGTCTGTGCGCGGCTTCGGCATTTCGTATCCTTCGCGGTTCATCGCCAGCACGGTGTTTTTCGCCTCCTGGATGAGAAAATCGCGCTGAATCGTGATCTTGTCCCACGGGCGGAGGAAACCCAGCTCCGCCGCTTCCTTCGCGGATGTGGCCACCTTCGCCAGGCCTATCGTCTCGAAGGCCTTTCTAAGGAAAGGCAGCGGATCGGCGGACACGCCGTCCGGGATCCCGTCCAGGTGACGGAGGATCATCTCCTTCGTCCCGCCGCCGGCCGGGATCACCCCCACGCCGACTTCCACGAGCCCCATGTACGTCTCCGCGGCCGCACGGATCCGGTCGGCGCCCATGCAGATCTCCGCTCCGCCGCCCAACGCCATCCCGGCGGGGGCCGCCACGACGGGCCGCTCCGAATAGCGGAGCCGCATGCATGCGTTCTGGAATTCGCGGACCATCTTCTCGATGGCGCCGAAGTCCTTGTTCTGCGCCGCCATGAAGAAGAGCATGATGTTCGCACCCACGCAGAAGTTCTCCGCGTGGTTGGCGATCACCATCCCTGCGAACTCCTTTTCCGCCAGCGCCACCCCTTCGTTCATCATCGACACGATGTCGCCGTCGACCGTGTTCATCTTCGTGCGGAATTCGAGGCACAGCACGCCGTCCCCGATGTCGTAGAGCGCGGCGCCCGGGTTCCTCCGGACCACCTTGTTGCGGTCGGCCAGCGCCGGCAGGAAAATGACGTCGGACGAGACGGGGACCGACTTGTACGCGTTCGACACGAAGTCGAAGAATTCAGGCACGCCGTCACGCCTCCGGTAGAAGGAACCGTTCCCGCCCGCAAGCATTTTCTCGATCTTTTCCGGTATTTCCTTCCCTTCCTTCCGCATGCGCCCGACGGAATCCGCCAGGCCGATCGCATCCCACGTCTCGAAGGGTCCGAGCGACCAGTTGAACCCCCACTTGATCGCGTTGTCGATATTCACGACGTCATCCGCGATTTCGGGTATCCGCTTCGCGGAGTAGAGGAGAGATTCGGAGAGGACCTTCCAAGCGTAGGCCGCGGCCTTGTCGTCGCCGGATATCACTTTCCGGATCCTCGGGCCGACTTCCTCCTCCCCCTTGGCTGCGTCGAGCGACGGATAGCTGACCTTCGCCGACGGCCTGTAATCCATCGCCGTGTAGTCGAGGACGAACTTCTTCTTCTCCTCCCCCTTTCCCTCCATCTTGAAGAAGCCGCTCTTAGCCTTGCGGCCGAGCCATCCGCGCCTGACCATCTCGCTGACGAACGGCGGGGGAAGGAAAAGTTCGCGCGCGGGGTCGTCGGGCAGATTTTCATATACGTTGTCGGAGACGTGAAGGAGCGTGTCGAGCCCCACGAGATCCGCGGTGCCGAAAGCTGCCGACTTCGGGCGGCCCATCGCAGGCCCCAGGATCTTGTCCACTTCTTCGATGGAAAGCCCGTCGGCAACCATCGCGTGCATCGCGTACATCATGGCGAAGACGCCGATACGATTTCCTATGAAATTGGGGGTGTCCTTCCCGTAGACGATCCCCTTCCCCAGTTTCCTTTCGCCGAATTCGGCCATTCCCCGCAGGATCTCAGGGTCGGTGTCCGCACCCGCAACCAGCTCGAGGAGCTTCATGTAACGCACGGGATTGAAGAAGTGCGTCACGAGGAAATACCGCCGGAATTCCTTGCCGCGCCCCTCCATCATCTGCGAGATGGCGATCCCGGATGTGTTGGAGGTGACCACCGTTCCCGGTCTCCAGATCGCTTCGATCCGGTCGTAGAGCGCCTTCTTGATCGCGAGGTTCTCCGTGACCACCTCAACGATCCAGTCGCACTCCGCGGCCTTCGGCAGGTCGTCGTCGAAATTCCCGATCGATATGAGCTTCAGATCCCTACGGGAGTAAAGAAGCGCGGGGCGGCTCTTTTTGATGCCTTCGAGCCCTTTCGCGGCAAACCTGTTGCGGAAGGCGGGGCTCTGTTCGGTCAGACCCTTCTTCCTGTCTTCATCGGTCAACCTGGGAGGGACGATGTCGAGCATGAGGCACGGGATCCCCGCGTTGGCGAGATGGGCTGCGATCCCCGACCCCATGACCCCCGCTCCAAGCACGGCCGCCCGGCGGATTTTCGGAAACATGTCTATCACCTCCCGGCAAGGATGCGGTGCGATAGAAATAATGAATGACGGTTCATTTTTCGTACATAAATACCTCATGCAGCCGGCACTGTCAAGGGGCGAGATGGGAACCTTACCATGTTGTTGTACACAATTTTCCGTGGGAGCAGAATGTAGCGATGCGCGGGATATATGTTCACATCCCCTTCTGCGTGAAGAAGTGCTCCTATTGCGATTTCTATTCGATCGCGGGAAACAGGGAAGCCGTCAAGGAATTTCCCCGGCTGCTCGCCCGCGAGATGGACCTTGTTCTCGAAAAATCCCCGGGCGAAGCCGCGGTCCCTGCGGACACCGTCTTCTTCGGCGGTGGCACGCCGACGGTGCTGGGCGCGGAGGCGCTATGCGGAATCCTGGACGATCTGAAAAAGCGCTTCCCTTTAGCTTCGGACGCGGAAGTGACGACCGAGGCCAATCCGGGGACGGTCACTGCGGAGGATTTTCGCACGCTTCGCACAGGGGGATTCAACCGCGTCAGCATCGGGGTGCAGTCGTTCGACCCGCGGACATTGCGGACGCTCGGGCGGATTCACGGCTCCGGCGAGGTGCGCACCGCTCATCGTGACGCGCGCAGGACCGGTTTCACCTCGATCGGCTTCGATCTTATTTTCGGCATTCCCGGACAGAAATCCTCCGATTGGAGGAACGACCTGGATACGGCCGTCACGTTCCTTCCCGCCCACGTCTCCTCATACGCACTCGCCCCGGAGAGGGGCACTCCGATCCATGGGGCGATCGACCGAGGCGAGCTGCGGATGCCGGATGACGACGCGGTGGCGGAGATGTACGAGGAGACGCGGCGTGTTCTCTCCATGGCGGGATACCGGCATTACGAAATCTCGAACTTCGCGCGACCCGGCGCGGAATGCCGGCACAACATCAAGTATTGGCGGCGTGAAGGGTACCTCGGCCTTGGGCCATCCGCGCACGGCCTGATCTTTCCCCGCGGGGAATCACCCTTCGGAATGCGGACGGCAAATCCGCCATCGCTGGCCGTTTACCGTAGCAGAATCGAGGAGGGCTTTATCCCATGGACGGAAGAACGCGCCTGCACCCTGGAGGACGCCTGGAAGGAATCGTTGATCGCCGGATTGCGGATGCTGGAGGGGATCGATCGCAAGGAAGTTGAAAACAGATACGGCCCTCCGCCGGAAAACCTGCGAAAGGCCGTTGAATCGGTTGTTCGTGCGGGCAAGCTCGCGGAGGAGGGCGCCCGTCTCCTTTTGCCCCAAAGACTTTTGTTCATATCGAACGAGGTGCTTCAGGCGCTCGTCTGACTCCGGCGCTCGCCTCCGGGCACAGCCCGATTGCGTGTCAGTGGCCGCGGCCGTGTTCCTTGTGCTCCTTCCTTTCCTCCTTCATTTCTCTTTTCATTTCCTTCTCCCGCGCCTTCCTCTCGTGCTTCTCTTCCTTCCAGTCTTTCCACTCGCCCATGCGTTTCCGCCGGTCGTGCTCCCGCCGTTCCCAATGCTTTTTCAGCTGCCCGTACGGAACGCGATGTTCGTGGACATACGCCGTCCGGTAATTCCCCGGCAGACGCACGATCTCCACAGGCACGTAGCGGGGTCCCATGTGCTTCCACGGCCCGTTGTAGGCCCTCGCGCGGAACCACCGGCCGTCGTGCCTGGTCCACCAGTAGCCGCTAAAGAAGAAAAGATCCCCCCTGGCTGCGGGAGCGAAATAGATCATCGTCCGGGGGACGACGATCAGCTCGGGGGGGCCCTCTACCAGAACCGGTGGAGGTCCTATGTTGATGTTGACGTTGACCTCCGCCTGCGCCGGAGCCACAGTGAAGGCGAGAACCGCCGCAGCGAATGCCGCCGCCATGATAAGGCCCGTTTTATTCCAGCTCGCCATGCTTTCCTCCCCTGCGGCGGGATGCCGCACCTTTTTATTCCCTTATCGACGCGATGCGGGGCCATCTTTACTGCGGCGCCGATCCATGGACGAACGGCCCCCGGGTTTATTCATTCCGCCTGCGGGACGGCTTCTTCCTCGAAGACGGAGGAGCCGGGGTTGTATGGGCGGTCCCGCTCGAAGGGATTCGGGATATCGAGCCATTCCTCCAGCGGCGTGTTGGCGTAGAACTCGATGATGTAGCCGTCCGGGTCCGTAATGTAGAAACTGCGGGAAACGATGTGATCCACCGCCCCGAGGATCTGCGCCTTCCCCTTGAGGAATGCGTAAAACTCCCGCAACGCATTTTCGTTTTCCATCGCGAAGGCCAGGTGCACAACGCCGAGGTTGCCGGCTCCGGGCATCAATGCGCGTGGGCCGGCTTCGTAAAGCGCAAGGTCGTGATGTTGTTTCCCCAACGATAGGAAGCACATTCCCGCACGACGCCCGACGACGCGGAAGCCGATATCGTTCGTGTAGAATCTTTCCGACCGATCGAGGTTGCGGACCTTGAGCACGGCGTGCCCCCAACCGACCGGGCGCACATTTTCAGACACGTTCATCACGAATCGTATTCCCCCTTCCGGCTGGTTTTGAATTCCCCCCCTTTATAGATTGCAATCCTGCGGGAAAGATTCGCATCAAATGTGCGTTGTATCCGGAAAATCCCGGGGGGAGAATTTCCTCTATAATTATCTCTTATGCGATACATCATCAGAAAGTCCGGGGAAGAAAACGGCAGGCGCTGGTACCTCCCGGGAATCCGCATGAAGCTGCTGGGGTTCCTGCTCCCGCTGGTCTTCCTGCTCGTCGTATCGGTGGCGTTCGCGGTCACCAAGATCACGGAGGCCGCCATTCGCCACGACCTCCTTCGGCGGGGCGTCGCCGTGTCGCGGGTCGTCGCATTCTCGGCCGGGTACTCGCTCCTTTCGGGCGACCGGCTGGCGATGGACAGGCTCGCTTCCGAGACGAAGAACGGATCCCCCGACATCGAATTCGTGGCGATACGGGACATGAAGGACGTCATAATCGCGCACAGCCGGATCGAAGAACAGGGTAAACCGTTTGCCCAACCCGATCGGGCAACCCGGCTGGAGGATTTCTCCGAAACGTCCTCGGACGAGGTATTTCGCGGCGAGCGCGACATGATCGAATTCACCACGCCGATACTGTTCGCCGGCAAACGGGTCGGCACGGTATCCCTCGCCCTGTCCAAGGAAAGCATGATATCCGCACAGAAAGCCATCCGCCGCATGATCGCTATCGCAGCCTCCGCGATCCTCGCGATCGCGCTGCTGGGAACCCTGGCGCTCTCCTCCCTCCTGACCACTCCGGTGAAGAAGCTTTCCGCCGGGGTCCAGGAACTCGCGAGCGGGCAGCCCTTCCACTCTATCCAGGTCAAAGCGAGCGACGAGCTCGGAGACTTGACGCGGAACTTCAACCGGATGGCGGAGACGATTCTCGCCCAGCAGGGCCGGCTCGGCAGGTACGCCCGGGAGCTGGAGGAGGCATACGTCGGAATGGTGCGGGTTATCGCGGCATCGATCGACGCGCGGGATCCTTACACGCTCGGTCATTCAACGCGCGTTGCGCGCATTTCCTGCGAACTGGGGCGGCGGCTCGGATTTCCGGAGGAGGAACTCGAGCACCTCGAGAAGGCGGCCCTCTTCCATGACGTCGGCAAGATCAGCACGAGAGACGACATCCTTCTTAAAGAGCAGTCCCTCACGAATCCCGAGACCGCGGAGATGCGCTCCCATCCAGTAGATGGAGCGGAGATCCTGCGGATGGCCCCATCGCTCCACCGGTACGTACCCGTGGTGCGGGCTCACCATGAGTGGTATAACGGGAACGGATACCCTGACGGCAAACGAGACTCGGAGATCCCCATTCATGCGCAGATTATCGCGCTTGCCGACGCATACGACGCCATGACCACGACTCGGCCCTACCGGCAAGGCCTTGCACCCGAAGATGCGGTGGAGGAAATCGTGCGGTTCCGCGGAACTCAATTCGCTCCGATGCTGACCGACGCCTTCGTGAAGATGATCCGGGAAATTCCTTCGCTGGAAACCGAGGAATGGGAGGGAATGGCGCTGTGAGGCGGGGGATTCTCCCCCTGGCCCAGGCCGTCCTCGTCCTGCTGCTTGTCGCAGGATGCGCCCACCGCGTCGACGGCCCCGCTTCCATGCCGCCGCAGTCGATCAAGCCGCCGGCCGTATCGGCGGCCGATCTCGCCTTCGCCGAAGGAGAGACCGAGATGCAGCGAGGGAATTACGAACGCGCGCTGGAGATGTTCGCGGCCGTATGGAAGGAAAGCCCCGGCCATCCCGGCGTGTCGAAGGATTTTCCCGAAGCGCTCTCGGCGCTTAAAACCAGGGGGGACGATGCCTTCCGCCACGGAAAGCTCGAGGAAGCGGGCAGGCACTGGGCAGGGGTTCTGCGGTTCGCGTCCCATCCCGCGGAGAAGGGCAGGCACCTTCCGTTCACGAAATCCGAAATCCGCGCTTCGATCGACCGCGTTTCGTCGAGCCTGATGGAGAAGGGGCTCATCGAGTACCGCAAAGGGAATCTCGATGCGGCTATCGCCTTGTGGAAGTCGATCCTCGCCTACGATCCGTCCCACGTAGAAGCCGCCGGTTCCGTCCGGACGGCGACCACCCAGCTCGAAAACCTGAAAAAAATCGGTCCGGCGAAATAGCCCCGGGGTGCGGCTGAACCCCCCCCCGTCATTTCCCCCGTATGACCGAGACCGTGTACCGTTCGGTGCTCAATATCCTGGCCGCTATGCGGTTCACTTCTTCCAGCGTCACTGCCTCGATCTTCGCGGGAACCTTGAACGTCTCCTCGTACCCGACGCCGTAGAGCTCGTTGTACATCATCTTCTCCGCGTGGGACGAGTTGCTCTGCAGGCCGATTTCGTAGGTGCCGATCATCCATTTTTTCGCGCGTTCGAACTCCTCCCGGGTGATTCCGCCCGTCCGGACCGCCTCGATCTCCTTCAGCGTGTCGGCGAACGCGCCGTCGAGCTTGTCGGCGCTCGTTGCCATGTAGAATGCGAAGAACCCCGGATCCACCTGCTCGGAGGAGAACGAGGTCACCGAATAGGCGAGCGATTTCTTGTCCCGCAGGTTCGTGAACAGGCGTCCGCCCTGCCCCGCGAGCGCGGATCCAAGCATGTCCATCGCGTACTTGTCCGGATCCGTGAATTTCGCCCCGGTGTACCCGATCACGAAATGCGCCTGCTGCTTCTCCCGCCTCTCCTCCCCGCGGCGGATTCCCGATTCCGGGGGGACCGCCATCGGCCCGATGGGAACGAAATCATTCCTGCGGGGCATGCTCCCGAAGGCGTTCCGCACGGCGGCGACGGCTTCCTCCGCCCCGATGTCTCCCGATACGGCGATCACCATGTTCCGCGGATCCGCCCACCGTCGAAAGAACGCCTTCAAATCGTCGGTCGACATGGCCCGGACCGCCTCTTCCTTCCCGAGGCTGTTCCGTGAGTACGGATGATCGCCGTAGTGGGTCGAAAGGAAAAGGAGGAAGGCCGACTGCGCAAGGTTGTCCTTCTGCTGCTTGAGGCGGCCCAGTAGCTCCACCCGTTTTTTCTCGAACTCTTCGCCGGGAAAAGCCGGAGAGAGGAGCGACTCCGCGAACAGGCGGAATCCCCGGTCGAAATCCTTACGCAGGAACTTGCCCTGCAGCCCGAAGGAGTTCCGGCCGGAAAATCCCGACAGGTCCGCGGCCATGTCTTCGATGGCCTCGGATATCTCGTCCGCGCTGCGCTTCGAAGTCCCTTTCGTGATCATCTCCGCGGTCAGCATGGAGACGCCGTTCTTCTCCGGCGGCTCGGCAAGCAACCCTCCCAGGAAACCCGCTTCGACCGCTACCACGGGAACGAGGCGGCTTTCCCGGACGATCACCCGGATACCGTTCTCGAGGACGACCTTCTTCACGGCGCCCTCTTCGCCCGAAGCTTTCCCGGCCGTACGGGCCTCCGCCTCCCGCCACGCCTCTCCGGCGATCTTGCGGATCGCATCTTCCGTCAGGAACCCGCTTTCCCCCTTCGGAAAAACGAGCGAAACGTTAAGCCGCTCGGGCTTCAGGTATTTCCGCGCCACCGCCGCCACGTCCTCCGCCGTCACCGCCCGGATGGCTTTCAGATATTTCCCTTCGAACGCGGCATCCCCCAGTAAAACCTCGAACGAGCCGATGTGGCTTGCCAGCGACGACTGGGATTCAAGGGAATAGAGAAAGCCGCTCTCCGTCTGTGTCTTGACGCGCGCCAGCTCGCTGCCTTCTGGCGGGGCCGACGCCATCCGGAACAACTGCACGAGAATCTCGCGCAGAGCCTCCCCGGATTTATCCGCCGAGCACCTTGCCCCCACCATCAGCACCCCGGGGTCGCGGGGGGTGTAGGAATTCGCGTTGACCGTGTCGACCAGCCCCCGCCTGTCTTTCACTTCGCGGTAGAGTCTTGAAGTCTCGCCGTTCCCCAGGATGGAGGAAAGCAGGTCGAAGGCGAAGACGTCCTTGCTCCGCATCGACGGGCCGGGGAAACCGAGCTCAAGGTATGCGCGCTTGGCGTCCCGTTCCTGGATCTTCACGCGGATCTCCTTTTGGGGGGGCTCCGCGGGAAGGTTCCGTTTCGGCAGGGAGCGCGCCTTCAAGGGGAGGAACGTCTTCTCGATCAGCGGTCGCGCCTTCTTCGGATCCACGTCGCCGACGACCAGCAGCACCATGTTTCCCGGGTGATAATATTTCGCAAAGTAGGAAACGAGGTCCTTTCGTTCGGTCTTCCGGATCGTGTCCGCGTAGCCGATAACCGGCCGCCCGTACGGATGTACACGGTACGCTTCGCGGAACATGGCTTTCCACACGACCCTGGTCGGGTCGTCCTCGTTCATGCGGAGCTCTTCCTGGATCACTTCCTTTTCCCGCGCAAGCTCCCCGGCGTCGAAGACCGAATTGCCCATTGTATCGGACAGGATCTCCAGTGCGTTTTCCAGATATCTCCCCGAGATCGTGATGTGGTAGACCGTCTGGTCGAAACTCGTGTAGGCGTTGATCTCTCCGCCCAGGGCCTCCACTTCGCGGGCCAACTGCCCGGGGCCGCGCTTCTTCGTCCCCTTGAAAGCCATATGTTCCAGGATGTGGGACATCCCCGCCCGTTTTTCCGGTTCGGTCGTGCTCCCCGCCTTGACCCAGACCTGGACCGCCACCACCGGGGAGGAATGGTTCTGCCGTATAACGACAGTCAGGCCGTTCCGCAGCTTGTACTTTTCGATCAATTGGGCCTCCTCGGGCGCGGGAGTCGCTCCCGCCGCCACCGCCGCAGACAGGATGAAACAGGCCAGAACCATCGGAAACGCTCTACGGAACATTGTCTTCTCCGAAAAGAAAAAGGTCGTATTGAAAGATGACCATGTGGAGCATTTGGTTCCTTCCGCGGACCGCGAAATGCGGTCAATTATATCAGGCCGTCCCTACTTGAGAATCCGGAATAGATTGCTGTATTCGTCGGTCCACAGGCCGACGTTTTCCCTGGCCGCAAGCGGTTTCCCCGCTTCCTTCAAGGGTGGAAAATCGAAAAGCGCACGGCCGCCCGAAATCAGGATCCAGGTCGAACCGTACCAGGCATTGGCCGGGTCGTCTTCGGTTTCGACCGTCACAGCCTCCTTCCCCATCGACAGCGCGGCCAGTCGCACGACGGGTTTCAGGTCCAGGTACTTGTTCGAGACGTGCACCGCGAGAACTCCGCGGTCTTTCAGGTGCCGGAAATATACTCCGAACGCTTCACGTGTCAGCAGGTGGACCGGGATAGAATCGCCCGAAAAAGCGTCCACCGCGAGAAGATCGAAATCCTGGCGGGGCTCCGTTTCCATCGACAGGCGGGCGTCGCCGGGTACGACTTCCACCTCGGCTTCCGTATCCCGCAGGAAGCTGAATTCAGTGTCCGCAAACCGGATGACCAGCGGGTTGATCTCGTAGAAGCGGTAGCGGTCTCCGCGCTTTCCGTAGGCGGCGATCGTCCCCGCACCGAGTCCGATGACCCCGACGCGCCGCGGCTTTTTCCCGGCGAGGCTCCGCAGCGCGAGCCCGATTCCGGACGACGGACCGTAGTAGGCGGTAGGCCGGCGGCGCATCGACGGGGAGAGAAACTGCCGCCCGTGGTAAATCGTCCCGTGGACGAGCGTCCGAATCGCGGATTCGCTGTCCGGGTTACCCGAGTCGCTAACCCTCAGACCTCCGTAGAAATTACGCTCCATGACCCGCGCGCCACGCGCATCCCTGCGGACCTGCCAGCCGAGGGCAGCGAAAAGCGCCAGCGTGCCGGCGGCTGCGGCAAGAAGCAAAGCGCCTCTCCAGCGAGCCCAATGCGCGGCTGAAGAAGGCAGCCGGTAAAGGACGACCGTCGCAAGCACGGCGCAGGCGGCGATCCCGGCGGGAAGTTCGTAATAACCGCGAAAACCGTACGGCGCGACGAGACCGACGAAGATGCCGCCGGTGGCGCCTCCCAGGGAGATCATCAGGTAGAAAGCGGTGAGGTGCCGGGGATGGGGCTTCAGCGCCGCGAGTTCGCCGTGGCAGACCATGCATGCCACGAACAGCCCCCCCGCGTAGACCGGAATCAGCAGTACCAGCCCGGCGGTCTCGTATCCCGGCGAAAGCAGGTGGCACATCCCGCCGAGGGCGGCCGCAAGAAGCGGCAGGTAGAAGATCCGCCGGTACCGCCCCTCCACCGAAAAACAGAGGATGAAACTAAGCAGGTACAAGGTCAACGGAAGGACCCAGAGGAACGGTATCGCAGCGACGTTTTGCGTAAGGTGGTTCGTCACGGCGAGCAGCAGGGCGGAAGCGCAGGCCGCCAGCGCCGTCCAGAGAAGCATGGTCCCCGTCACCGGCTTCTCCATATCCTCGCCTCCTTGAGGTATCGCCTGCGGCGCCGCGTCCTCCTTTCCCTTCCCGGCGCACAGGACCGCAGCCGCCCCGCACAGCAGGCAGAAAACCAGGAATGCCGCCGACCACCCGGCCGCCTGCCGCTGGACCGCGAAGTACGGTTCGACCAGCACGGGATAGGAAAGCAGCCCCAGCATGGAGCCCGCGTTGGAAAGGGCGAAGAGCCTGTAGGGGACGGCCCCTTCGTGCGTCCTTGCGTACCAGGCCTGAAGCAGGGGGCTCGTGGCGGAGAGGGTAAAGTAGGGGAGCCCGACGGTGGCAAGCAGCAACAGAAGAATGCGCAGAGAGGGGTCTTCCGTGCCCGTGGGCTTCCAGCCGGTCCCGGGGACGATCGGCAGGAGGAGGACGCTCGCGAACAACAACAGGACGTGGACCGCGGACTGCGCCTTGGGCTTGAGCAGCCTTACTGCACCGTACGCGTAGAGATAACCGAAGAGAAGGACCGCCTGGAAGAATAGCATGCAGGTGGTCCAGACCGCCGCCGAACCTCCGAACCAGGGCAGGATCATCTTCGCGATGACAAGCTGCACCTGGAACAGGAGAAAGGCGCTTAAGAAAATCGCTGCCGCGTACAGGTACAGGGGCGGCGACCTACCTTGCCTTGATGCCCGGCAGAACCTTCCCGAATAGATGCCCCGTGCGGAGGACCGGCCTGCCGTCGAAGTAGAGCTCCCCTTCGCTGCGCAGGTCCTTGATCATGTCCCAGTGGACGGCGGAAATGTTCTTCCCCCCCGACTCCGGGTACGAGCGGCCGATCGCCAGGTGGATCGTCCCCCCCATCTTCTCGTCCAGCAGGATGTCCCTCGTGAAATCGGATACGCCCGCGTTGGCGCCGATGCCGAACTCGCCCAATATGCCCGCCCCCGGGTCGGCGGCAAGCATTTCCTTAAGGATCGGCTCGTTCTTTTCCGCCGATGCATCGACGACCTTTCCTTTCCGGAAGGTCAGCCGGATGCCGGAAACTTCCCGGCCGCCGTAGATCGCCGGGAACTCGTAGCGGATCGTGCCCTCGGTGGAGTTCTCAACCGGCGCCGTGAAGATCTCGCCGTCCGGCATGTTGTATTCCCCGGCGCACGGGATGGCCTTCCTCCCCTTGATGGAGAAGGACAGATCGGTGTCTTTGCCGACGATCCGGACCTGCGAGCTCTTTTCGAGGATCATCTTCGCCCGCCGGAACATATTCGCCATCGCCGCCCAGTCCTGGTCCACGGCGCGGTAATACAGCTTCTCGTATTCGGGGAGGGAACGGTCCGTTTCCTGCGCAAGGGATTCCGTCGGGAAGTTCGTAAGGACCCAGCGGACCCGCCGCAGGACGATCTCGGAGATAGGCCGGACCGCCTTCCTCTTGTCCGCCAGCTTCTTCGGCGGAATGTGGCTCAACGCCCTCGTGTTGCCCGGCGCGATGATGACGATGTCGGCGTCGATCTTCTTCGCCTCGTACAGCTTCGTCGGCGGGAGGTGAGCGATCTGCGCATCGGACGCCTCCTCGAAGAAGATGCGCTGCGCATCGTCGAATCCGGCGGCGAGCAGCGGGTGCGCCCCCGCCCTCAACACCTCGCGATAAACAGCAAGCGCAAGGGGCTTCGCAAGGTCGCCGCAAGAGATCCGGACGATCTCTCCCTTTTTCGCCTTCACGGAATGGTTGACAAGGATATCCGCCAGCCGCAGGACCTGCTTTTCCGAGCCCATGGGTCTCCTCGTGCTCCGGGATATTCGCTCATCCGCACTCAAGACGCGCTTCAGCCCTGCTCCCCGCGCTTGACGGCCTTGATCGCTTCCATCTTCTTCCGTGCCTCCTCGACTTTTTCGCAGGCCCGGGCCAGGACTTTCTCGTCCGCCGACTCCTTGTTGAACGCATAGCATGTGTCCGCCAGCACCGGGGACCGCAGGCCCAGCTGGCGGTTCTCTTCCAGGTCCAGGTTCAGGACCCCTTCCCACTTCTTGTCGTAGATGCTGTACGAGCCGACGAATATCGCGCGGAAGGTGGACTCGATCATTTCGTAGACGTGGGTACACCCGAGGTTCCGCGGGATGAGGTCCTTCACTTTTTTCAACCCTCCGCGCTCCAGGACGCCGACGCCTTTAAGCGCGGAAAGCATCTCCAGCGGCTTCGTCTCGCAGCATGGGTAAGGGATGCGGGCCATCTTCCCGCCTATCTCCAGGACCCGGAATGCGTCGTCGAGGAGGATCGCAAGGTTCATGTCGTGGAAATCGTCGTGCATCCGGGATAGCGCAAGCTTCCTGCCGTCCTCCAGCATGTACATGTCGCAGCTTACGTGCCGCCCGAAAACCTGCTTGTGATGCTTGGCCAGCGCGGTGATAGCTTCGTAGTCCATTCTTTCTTTCACCTCATTTGCCGGAACCCGCCAGCCCCCGCAAGGCCGCCAGGTTCCTGATGTCCATTTCGAATTCGTCCTCGCCGTCCTTGGGCGTCTCCAGCACCATCGGCAGTTCCCGGAACGCAGGGTGGAAAAGGATCCTGCGGAACGCTCCCAGGCCGATCTTCCCCTGCCCGATGTGCTGGTGCCGGTCGACCCGGCTGCCCAGGTCCGTCTTCGAATCGTTCAGGTGCCACATGCGGACCAGCGGCACGAGGGCGTGCCGTTTCATCTCTTCGAGCAGCGAGTTCCAGCCCGGCTCGGTCGCGATGTCATACCCCGACTCGAACAGGTGCGCGCTGTCCAGGCATACCGCCACGTCGGGAGGATCGCCGCAGGCGTCGATGAGCCTGCGGATCTGTTCCGTCGTGCGCCCGATCGAGTTCCCCTGTCCCGCGGTATTCTCGAGCAGGAGGGTCACCCCCTTCGGAAACCTGCCGAACTCCCGCAGGGCGGAAGCTATCCTCCCGATGCCCTCTTCTTCCGTATCCTCCCCGCTCGAGCCGGGATGCATCACAAGGTATGGAACGCCCAGCATCGCCGCGCGGGAGGCTTCGTCTTCCAGCGCGTACAGCGAGCGGGTGCGCAACGCCTCTTTCGCGGTTCCAAGGTTGATCAGGTAGGCGCAATGGATCGCGACGGTCCGCACGCCGGTGCGCGAAGACTCGGCGCGGAACGCCCGGGCATCGTCCTCTTCCAGCTCTTTCCCTTTCCAGCGTGTCTGCTGCTTGGAGAAGATCTGGAGGACGTCCGCCCCGATCGATTTCCCCCGCTCCGGGGCGGTGGAGACCCCCCCCGCCGTCGATACATGGGCGCCCAGCGGAGGAAGTATTACCCTCATTTCCCGGCGTCACCCTTTCGATTTCTCGAGGCGGTGGCACTGCCGGCAGTTCTTCTTGCGCAGCGGATGCTCCTTCGTCATCGGAAAAACCTTCCCGTCATCGTGGCAGGAGAAGCACTCGACGTCGGAAGCGGCCGAGAGGTGAGGCTCGGTGCGGCTAAGGTACCGGGGGCGGCCGGTCAAATAGAGGACCATGAGAAGCCCGACGACCACGACCACCATGATGATGAAATGGATATCCTTCGTCCTGATCATCCGGCAACCTCTACGGTTCGTTTCCTGAACACGCGAAGGAGGCACTCTTCCTTCCCTTCGCCCCGCGTCCCCTCGAACAGGAGGCGAAAGCCCAGCGCCCCCTCCCACGTCCCGAAATCCACGGAACGGGCGATGCGACAAAGCAGTGTAACATCTTCCGCGGCGAGGCCCATCTCCTTCCACTGGTCGACGAGCGGGCAGCGGGACATCGCGATAACAGCTTCTCCGTCGTCCGCTGAAACGATCCGGGGTGCGAACTGGTATTGTTTGACGGGGTCCGGGCTTGCGAACTCCCTCGCCGCCTGGAGCAGATTTCCCGACTGCGCGGGGAGGGAGTACGTTTTCTTCGCCTTCTCCCTCCCGTGAGCGTAGATGGCATCGCTCATGAGGGAAGCCGCTTCCACTTCGCCGAGCCTGTCCCTTAGCACACGGAAGAGATGCGCAAGCACGGCGGCGCGTTGCCTCGTCGCCTCCGCGACTCTTTTTCCCGCATCCGGCATGACAGCGTCCATTATAGCTCGCATTTCTCACCATGGTTCGTAGCGAGGCGGTGGAGACGGGTATGGCTACAAGGCGTCGCGACCGAGGGCGACGCAGGCGTAGTTTACACTACGTCGAGGAGCCCGACCGAGCGCAACGCAGTAGACATGGCCGCTCCCGCCAT